>JAXHTF010000011.1 GCA_034211275.1 Acidobacteriota bacterium | reverse complement strand
CCGAAGGTCATCTGGTTGAGGGTCAGGCCGGCGAAGTAGAGGAGGCCGAAGGCGGAGATCACCGAGATGGGGATGGCCATGGCGATGATCACCGTGCTCGACCGATTGCGCAGGAAGAAGTAGAGGGTGAGGATGGCCAGCAGCGAGCCCCACAGGCCGGCGGTGCGCACGCTGTCGATGGACTGGCGGATGAACTCGCTCTGGTCGGAGATCACCGTCAGGTAGAGGTCGTCGCGCTCGGCGAGGATGCGGTCCACCTCGGCGCGGATATCCTCCGCCACCTGCACGGTGTTGGCGCCGCTCTGTTTTTGGATCCGCAGGGTCACCGCCGGCACGCCGTTGATCTCGGAGAGGTAGCGCACGTCCTCGTAGCCGTCCCGCACCGTCGCCAGGTCGCGCACCCGCACCGGCAGGCCGTCGACGGTGGTGACCACGGTGCGGGCGATCTCCTCCACCGTGCGGTACTCGCCCTCGGCGCGGACGTAGAGGTTGTTGGTGCCGCTCTTGACGTCGCCACCGGGGAGGGTGACGTTGGCGCGGCCGAGGGCGTCCACCACGTCGAGGGCAGTGAGCCCGGAGGCCTGGAGGCGGTCCCGCAGGAGCTCGATGCGGATCTCCCGCTGCACGCCACCGCGAACGGTGATGGCGCCGACGCCGGGAATCTGCTCGAAGCGCCGGGCAAGATCGTTTTCCAGAATGCGGGTGAGCTCTTCCAACGGCCGGGTGGAGGTCACCGCCAGGCTCACCACATCGATGCGGTCGAGATCGAGCTTGAAGATCTCCGGCGCCTCCGCCTCCACCGGCAGCTCGTCCCGCAGGCGGTCGAGGGCCGAGCGCACGTCGTTGGCGGCCTCGTCGATATTGGTGCCGCGGCCGAACTCGAGGGTGATGCGACTCCTACCCTCGGAGGATTGGGAGCTCACCCGCTCGAGATTGGGCAGGCCGGACAAGGCGTTCTCGATGGGATCGGTGAGGATCTTCTCGACCTCCTCCGGTCCGACGTTGGGGTAGCCGGTGAAGACCGTCAGCTGGGTGAATTCCACCTGCGGTAGCAAATCCACCGGCAGCTGAAGGAAGGAGGTGATCCCCAAAACGATGAGGATCAAGAAAGCCATGGTGGTGGCCACCGGGCGGCGGATGGAGAGACCGGTGATGGCGGCCATCAGCGATCCTCCCCGCTCTGCTGCTCCGCCGATCCGCCCTCACCGGAGCCGTCGCCGATGGCCGGGGCGAGATATTCGCGGTTGGAGGGAGGCTGGGAGCCACGCTCCTCGGCGTAGCGGCGCTGCTTGGCCAGGAAGCGTCGCAGGAGGTCCTCCCGCTGCAGATCCTGAAGGTTGAGCACCCGCTGCCAGCTCGCCGGCCGCACCCGCGCCGCCAGCTCGTCGGCGGCGCTGCCGCTGAGCAGCTGCTGCCCCTGGGTCACCACCCACTCCCCTTCTTCGACGTCGGTGACGCCGATCATCCCGCGCCCTTCCGCCAGCACTTCCACCGGCCGCAGGGTCACGGGATAGGTCTCCTCGCTGAGGGGGGGCAGCGAAGCTTCGTCAGCGTCCGCTCCCGACGCCGACTCCGGAGGCGCGGAAAGCCCCTGGGCGGAGTCGAGGACATAGACCCCCAGGACACCGGTGGCGGGATCTTCCCAGGCGGCGGCGGTGGGCACCAGGGTCACCCGGTCGCTCTCTCCGTAGAGCACGTCCACCGCCACGAAGGTACCCGGCCGCAGCGGAGCCTGCGGTGAGTCGAAGTCGATCTCGCCGACGGTGCTGAAGCTGTTCTCGTCGAGAAAGGGAGAGATGCGGGTCAGGGTGGCCTCCAGAGGCTCGCCGCCGTTAGGCAGGATGCGCACCGGCTGGCCTTCTTCGATGTAGCCGAGCATGGCCTCGGTGAGGGGAATCTCCACCCGTAGCTGAGTCAAATCGCCGACCATGAAGAGGGTGGTGTTGGGATCCACCAACATGCCCACCTCCGCGTTGCGCTGCCCCACCCGGCCGCTCACCGGGGAGCGCACCACCGCCCGGGCGACGTCCGAGCGGCGCTCCTGCACCGTTGCCCGAGCCTGCTCCACTCGCGCCTCCGCCTGCTCGGCGGAGGCCTGGGCGGCGCTCAGCTGGGCCTCCAACGTCTCGAGCTCCAGCTCACTGATCAGGTCTTCCTCCGCCAGCCTGCGGGAGCGCACCGTCTCCGCCTCCACCTCCGCCACCCGGGCGCGAGCTTCCGCGGCGGTCCCCTCCGCCAGCCGCAGGCTCGCCTCGGCCTGGCGCAGCTGGTCCTGCAGGCGGCTGCCGTCGAGACGCACCAGGGGCTGCCCCTGGGTCACCGTGGCACCGCTCTCTACCAGCACGGCGGTGACCGGCGCCTCGATCTCCGGCCGAATGGCGACCTGGTTGCGCGCCTTGACGGTGCCGGAGAGCCGTTCCTCCAGCGGCAACGCCCCCTCCCGCGCCGGCACCGCCTCCACCGCCGGCGCAGGCAGGGCAGCCTCGGCGCTGGGGTCGGAGCCGCCGGCGCAGGCACCCAGGAGCAAGATCAGCCCACACGAGGCGACGAGGGGCAATTTCCGCAGGATCTGCCGGGAGCTGAGATTCGTTTGAAGTGAGATGGGGGACGGGACCCGCTGAGGGGTCGTTGATCGGTTCATGCAACCTCCACGCAGAGTATAGGCGGAGCGGTTGACGCACCCCAAGAACTGACGATTTCGTCACCCGACCCGGCGAATCTGGCTGATCCATGTCCCAATCTATGCAAGATCACGCACTTGCACCTTCGACTATGAGCAAAGAGCTCCCACGGTCCGCTCGTCCGAGCGTCCCAAACGTCACGAAATAGTCTGCCGGCTGACTTGTCACCTCTGTGGACAGCCCCTAGACTCGCAGATTCTCAGAAATTTCGCTTTTTACCTCAGAAGGAGGAATGTTGATGTTCCGTCGATTATTTGTTCTCTCCCTGCTCTGCCTGGCTTGTAGCTGGTCCCTGAGCTCTGTGGTCGATTCCTCGGCCCAGGCTCAGGGACGTACCGACTATCTGAACGTCGAGAGTCCCCAAACCCATCCCATCGAAGTCTTCCAGGTTGCCGGCCAGTCGTATCTCGCCGTGGTCAACACCCCGGCCAGCACCCTCGAGATCTGGCACACGGACGAGCGCATCCCCTCCAGGCATCGCTTCATCACCCGCGTGCGCACCGGCCTGGAGCCCGTCTCGGTCCGCTGGCTGCCCCAGCGCAAGCGGCTCTACACCGCCAACTTCCTGGGAGATTCCATCAGCGTCGTCCAGGTACTCCCCGGCGGTCGGGACGGCCTTCGAGCCCGGCTGGTGAAGACCACCCGTGTCACCGACGAGCCGGCGGACCTGGCCTTCGCCCCCGGTGACGGTCCTTCGGGCATCTCGGTCTTCGTCCCCCACTCCATGCTCGACGCCTACGGGGAATACGACAGCCGGACTCTGGAGCCGGTGGCCCCGGGGTCGGAGTACATTTTCGCGACAGTGCCGGCGGGGGAGGACATTGACGGGCTCTTCGGTCCCGACATCTTCGCCCTCAAGCATCCCCGGAGCGTCGCCGCCGGCTGCGGGCAGCTCTTCTTCGCCTCCATGATGGGCGGCAACAGCGACATCTACGACTTCGACATCTTCCGCCGGCCCGTGGGCTCGGACCAAGGGATCCGCATCCCCGGTCTCGGCACCAGCATCTTCGCCCTCGGCTTCGCCCCGGGCGGTGAGCTGCTGGCGGTGGGCACCGAGGCCCGCAACGCCGAGCTGCGCACCGAGCCGGTGGTGGCCGCCGCCGACACCGGGTTCACCCGCAGCCTGCTGCACGTCATCGAGGATCCCTGCGGTGAGGCTCCCGTGGTCCACAGCCGCGACCTCAACGCCGTCCCCGCCGCCAACCTCACCGGCGGCCTCTACGCCATCTCGTCCACCGGCGCAGTGATGCCCGATCCCTACCAGCCGGTCGCCAAGGCCGAAGCCCTGGCCCAGCCCACCGACGTGGCGGCCTTCGAGGCCGACGGCGGCATCACGAAGATCTTCGTCACCGGCTTCGGCAGCGACCGCATCGGCGTCCTCGAAGCCGACACCGCCGCCGCCGCTCTGAGCTGGCCGCGGCGCACCATCGACGTCGCCCCGATCGCCGGCAATCCCATGGCTGGCCCCCGCGGCCTGGCCCTCAAGCCGGCGAGCCGCCGCGGCGGCCCCCATGCCACTGGCGCTCGGCTCTACGTGGCCAACCGCCTGGACAACTCGGTGACGGTCATCGATCCGATCACCGAAACCGTGGTGGAGACCTTCCCCCTCACCCAGGACCCGACCCCGGAGTACATCCGTCACGGCCGTGAGTTCCTGTACAGCGCGAACCTCTCCGGCGCCGGCTTCGTTTCCTGCGCCAGCTGCCACATCGACGGACGCAGCGACGGACTGGCCTGGAATCTGGGCCTCGATCCGTCCCTCCCCACTACGCCCATCCCGCCGGAGCTGATCTTCGACACCAACTTCTTCCCCAGCGAATTCGTCGCCGACAAGGGTTGGACCACCACCCAGTCGCTCCAGGGACTGTTGGATTGGGAAGTGGATCCGGAGACTCAGGGCCTGTTCACCAACGCGCCCTACCACTGGCGCGGGGACCGAGAGGATTTCATCGCCTTCAATGTCGCCTTCGATGGCCTGATGGGCGGCTCGGAGATCAGCGCTCCGGAGATGGCGCTCTTCGAGGAGATGATCAACTCCATCCACTATCCGCCCAACCCCCGCCAGCCGCTGGCGCGCCAGTTCTCGGGTAGCTTCGGCGATCCCCAGGACGTGGCCACCGGCAGCGGCGGCCAGCGCGGCCTGAAGATTTACCACTCCTTCCGCCCCGGTGAGGGCGGAGCGGAAACCTGCGGCCATTGCCACGTCCTGCCCATCGGCTCGGACAATCGCATCACCGACGAGCCGCAGCTCAACGCCGGTCACGACCGGGAGTTCTTCGCCTTCCCGCAGCCGGTTTCAACCCCGGGCCTGCGCGGCATGATCGGCAAGGAAGCCACCGTCAAGCTGGACGGCAATCCGGCGCTGCCCGGACCCTACGCCATTGCCGGCATGGAGGGCGTGGGCATCACCGGTTGGATCAGCGAGCCCACCTTCCTGCCCAACTTCAACGACTTCGCCGATGCGGACCGGTTCTCCCAATTCCTCTTCGGTCCGGACCTGTGCGGAGCTCCCTTCGTCTCCTGCCCCGACCTGCAGGATCTGCTGACCTTCGTCTACGAGATGGATTGGGGCCTGGCTCCCCGGGTCGGCTATGCCGTCACCCTGCATCGCTGGAACGCCTCCGATGCCGCCCTGCTGGCGGAGATCCAGGCCCTCGAGGACCAGGCCGCCAAGGCCTACCTCGGAGTGGCGGTGCAAGCCTCCCTCCGCGGCGGCGAGACGGGCTTCTGGCTCGACGTCACCGGCGCTACCCCGGTCTATCGCCAGGAGCCCTCGGGCACTGCCTGGACGCGCTCTCAGCTACTCGCCGCGCTGGTGCGGCCCTTCGACCGCCTGGTCTTCCAGGGCACGCCCCTGGGCGACGAGCGGCGTCTGGCGTCGACCACCGGCTCCGCCGCTCCCCTCAACGGACCGGCACCGGCCAACGTCGAGCTGCTGCCCATGGCGCCCCTGGACATCTACAGCCCCATCACCACCCTCACCGAGGAGTGGTTGGGGCCGGAGCCGGGCCTAGCCCTGGCGAGCTTCGGCGGCATTCACTCCCACGCCGTGCGCCTGTTCCAATACGGCCTGACCCAGGACGGTCCGCCGGACGCCTTCGGGCTGCCGGGGGTCCAATGGGACGCGCCGCGGCTCTTCCAGGTGGCAGGTGAGCACCTGCGCCCGGGAGCCGAGCTCCACCTCTTCACCCATTGGGATGACCAGGCGGGCTCGCCGCCGAATCTCAGCCTCGGGCCGGAGGATGCCAACCAGGTGCTGATGCGCCGCTCGGTGCTGCCGCTCTATCCCACGGAGGAGCGCACCGCCGACGGCCGGGTGGTCTGGAAGACGGCGATCCAGGCTCGCACGGAGGTCATGTATCAGCTGATGCTGGGAGGCCGCTTCGCCCCAGGCGTCCAGGATGCCCTGGCGGACAGCTCCATCTCCATCCCCGAGCCGCCGCCGGCGGGCATGTTCGATCCGGTAGCCTGGAACTGGCACTACGTGCGGGTGGTCAACGCCGACGGCACCCAGACCGACGCCGGCTGGGCGCGCATCACCTTGCAGTAACCCCGGCCGACAACCCCTCCTGAAGGCTACCCACGGAGCCCTTCAACCATCGAGAGCAGGATCCAAAGCGCCCCCCGTACGGGAGCGCCGAGGGTCCTGCTCTCGGCTTTTGGCAGCTCCCGTATCTACTCAAAACTCTGTGGCTTCAATCACCGCCACCGTGCTACGTTCGCCGAGTGTGCCTCTGACTCACCCCCTGCGCTTCAGGCTTCCGCCGGCGCCGAGATCACCCAGTTGCTGCAGGCCTGGGAGAGCGGGGACGTGGAGGCTCGGGACGAGCTCTTCACCCGGGTCTATCCAGAGCTGCGGCGCATCGCTCGCCGGCAGCTCGGCGGGCGCCGCCAGACGACCCTCCAAGCCACCGAGCTGCTGCACGAGACCTACCTGCGGGTCAGCGGCCAGCAGCGGCTGTCCTGGCAAAGCCGCCTGCAATTCTTCGCCTTCGCCTCGCAGGTGGCGCGGCAGGTGCTGGTAGACCGCTACCGGCGCAAGGACTCCCTCAAGCGCGGCAAAGACTTCCAGCAGCTGACCCTCGATGCGGAGCGACTGACGGCTCCGGAAGCCCCGGTGGACGTGCTGGCCCTCGACGACGCCCTGACCCGCCTGGCGGACTTCGACGCCGAGGCCGCGCGGGTGGTGGAGCTACGCTACTTCGGCGGCCTGACCCTGCCCGAGATCGCCGCCTGTTTGTCCATCGGCGAAGCCACCGCCCAGCGCCGCTGGAGCATGGCCCGCGCCTGGCTCCGGCGACAGCTGAGCTGAAGGTAAGGCCGAGCTCCGTGGACATCCACCGCTGGCAGCGCCTGGAGGAGCTCTGGGATCAGGTCTCGGCGCTGCCGGAGAATCGAAGGAGACGCTTCCTCGACGAGCTGCACGCCCGGGATCCGGCCCTGGCGAAGGAATTGGAGCAGCTTCTCGAAGCGGCCGAAGACGACCAGTTCCTGCAGGCGCCGCTGCTGGCGCAAGGCGCTTCCGAGGAACGATCGGAGAACCCGCGGGAAGACCCTTGGGAAGGCCGCCGAGTGGGCCGCTATCGTCTGTTGCAGCCCATCGGCGAAGGGGGAATGAGCCGGGTCTACCTGGCGCGGCAGGAGGGCGTGGACTTCGAGCGCCCGCTGGCGGTGAAGCTCCTCCGCGGCCTGTCGCTGCCGGAGGCGGATCAACGGCTGGTGGCGGAGCGCCGAATCCTCGCCTCCTTGGAGCACCCCAACATCGCCCGCTTCCTCGACGGCGGCAGCACCGAGGACGGCATCCCCTTCGTGGCCATGGAATACGTCCCGGGCCTGCCCATCACCGAGCACTGCTGGCGCAGCTCCACCGAGCTTCGGGACGTCCTCGAGCTCTTCCGCAAGGCGTGTGAGGCGGTGCAATTCGCCCACTCGCACCTGGTGGTGCACCGCGACCTCAAGCCCGCCAATCTGTTGGTGACGGAGAGCGGCGAGCCCAAGCTCTTGGACTTCGGCCTCGCCAAGCTGCTGGACGAAAGCGGGCTGCCCACCGGCGAGCGCACCGCAACGCAATACCGCGCCCTGACCCCCAGCTATGCCAGCCCCGAGCAGATCGCCGGACGCACCGTCACCACCGCCACCGACGTCTACTCCCTGGGCGTCCTGCTCTACGAGCTGCTGGCGGGGGAACGGCCCCACGACCCCACCGGATTGAGCCCGGCGGAGATGCAGCGCAGGCTGGAGACCGCCGAGCCCCTGCCCCCCAGCCAATGCCTGCACCGGCGGCCAGGAGCCACCGGCTCTGCCTCCGGTCCCCGGTGGCGCTCGCTGCCCCAAGACTTGGACCGCATCGCTCTCAAAGCGCTGCGCCCCGAGCCCTCCGGCCGCTATCCCTCCGCCCAGGCCCTGGCGGACGATATCCAGCGTTTTCTCGACGGCCAGCCGGTGCACGCTCAGGCCCAGACCTGGGGCTATCGACTGGGCAAATTCGTCGGCCGCAACCGAGCCGCCGTGGTGCTGGCGGTGTTGCTGGCACTCTCGCTGATGGCCTTCGCCGTCACCGCCGCGCTCCAGGCCCAGCGCCTGCGGCAGGAGCGCAACACCGCGCTTCAGGAGCAGGAGCGGGCGGAGGAGGCGGTGGCCTTTGTGGAGCATGTCTTCCAGACGCAAAATCCCCACAGCGAGGCCGCCACCCGCGCCGGCATGAAAGATCTTCTCGATACCCAGCAGCAGCGGGTGCTGACAGAGCTCGCCAACCAGCCCGAGCTGCAGGTGCGACTGGCCTCCACCCTCGGCCTCATCTACCAAAACCAGGGCTTTTTTCCCGAAGCTCGGGAGCTCCTGGAGCACAGCTTGGAGCAGGCCACGGAGGCCTACGGCCCACGGCATCTTCGAACCGCCCGCATCGAGCTGCAGCTGGGAAATCTATTGACTAACAGCGGCGACCTGCCCGCCGCCCAGGAGCATCTGCTCTCGGCCCTGAAGAGCTTCGAGATGGAGATGCCTAGGGCCCGGGAGGAGCTCTCGGCAACCCACAGCACTCTTGGCCACCTACTGCGCCTCCAGGGCGACAACGCCGGCGCCGAGGAGGAGTTTCGGCAATCGGTGGAGTTGCTCGAGGAACGGCCCAGCAAAGAGCTGGCCCGACGCATGGGTTACCTGGCGAGCTTGCTGCAAAAGGGTGGGAACCTCGGGGAGGCGGAACGTCTCGCCCGCCGCGCCCTGGCCCTCAGCCAGGCAACCGGATCGGAGCTCGATGTCGCCGAAATGAGCAACATCCTGGGCGATACCCTGCGCAACGCTACCCGCTACCGAGAAGCAGAGGAGCACCTCCACCGAGCCTTGGAAATCTATCGGCGACGCCTCGGCGGATCCGCGGAAACCGCCACCGTGCTCAACAACCTGGGCATCGTCCTGCGGTCCCGGGGGGACTATCGGGGTTCCCGCGCCGCCTATGAAGAAGGCCTGACGATCATGCGCCAGATCCACGGCGACGATCACGTCTTCATCGCGGTGAATCAGGCCAATCTCGGCCGCCTCGAACGAATCTTGGCGGACTTCCCTCGGGCCGAGGCGCGAATCCAGGACGCGTTGCGCATCCATCGCCTCCACGATCTGGAAGACCATCCCTACACCGGCTTCGCCCTCAAGGCCCTGGCCGAGTTGCGGCGCGACCAGGGCCGGTGGAAGGAAGCCCTCGAGCTGGCGGAACGGGCTGACTCGATCTTCGGGGCCCAGGTAGCCCCGGAGCATCCCTGGCGCTCCACCACCCGCCTCACCCGCGGCACGATCCTCCTCGACCAGGGTCGCCTCGACGCCGCGGAGGAAGAGCTCCTCCACAGCAAGGCCGACTTGGAGCAAGAGCTCGGCGCCGAGGCACCACCGGTGGCGGACGTCCAGGCTCAGCTGGCTCGCTTGGAGAAGCTCCGAGGACGCTTGGACGACGCTGCCGATCTCTACCGGCAGGCGGCGCAGCGGTGGCGGGAGGTGGACGAAGAACATCCGGAGCGGGGACTCTGTCTCGCTGTCCTGGCCGACATCGAGCGCTCCCGGGGCCGCAACCGACAAGCCCGGGAAGCCCTGGAGCCAGCGTTGCCGATCCTGCGCAACGCCCTGCCCCCGGAGCATCCCGGGCTCCTCGCCGCGGAGCGGACCGCCGGAGAGGTCTTCCCCGGCGGCCTACCCGGTGATCGGTCGATCAGGCTTCAGGACGCTCCGAAGCAGAGCGGATCGCCGAAGACGTAGTTGATCCCCTGGAAGTTCACCGGATAGTCGACGGTGACGATGCTCCGGTTCGTCTGGCTCCACTCCTGGAAGTAATGGGTCACCATCGGCAGCGACTCTCGAGTCGGTACCGCATAGGCCGGAACGCAGCTGTCGAGATAGCCCGCCGTGTCGGTGAAGATCAGTGTGACGGGGTCCGTCGAGGCCGACGAATGCCCCTCCTGGTATCCCACGAGCATCACCGGATCCCCGGCCCGATCCGCACTCAGAACCTCCACTCCGTCCGCCGGAACCATGGGCGAGAGATCGCTCAGAACCGGCGTCCCGGTGCCGCCGGTCAAAGGCGCCGGCACCGTCAGCACCAGGTCGCCGGGGAAGTAGCTCTGCATCACCGCCACCAGATCCCCCGACGGATTGAACACGAATTCGATCGGCCGAAGCCCGGATCCGGTGGCCATGCGCGTCGCCGTGCCCGCCAGCAGTGAGCTGTCCACCGGGAAGAAGGTCACGTCATTGTCGGCAGAGCGCCCGGCGACGTAGAGGCCGCCGGTGGTGTTGGAAGACCCCACGGACTGCGCCATGGCCACGTCGTCGAGGGCGACGACGCCTTCATATTGGGCCGCGGTGAGCAAAGCTCCGGTATGGGTTTCCAACCTCATCAAGACCAGCCCCTGGGGGTCGTCGGCCTGGAGCTCGGAGATCCAGCCTCCCACCACCAGACCCTCGGGACCGTAGGACACCTCTACCCAAGCGACCTCCCGCGGCAGCTCGTAGGTACGCGACCAGAGCACGCTGGCCGCACCGTCCAGGCGCGCCACCACCGTCACCGGCGGCGCAGGAGGGTACGGGTAGGCGTCCCCCAAAGCGGCCACGATGGCGTAGCCACCGCGCAGGCTCTCTGCGTCCCGAACCCGTAGGTAGGCCCCCGGATCGCCGCTGACCTGGATCTGCTTCGCCCAGTCGACGTACAGGAGATCGGCGTCCACGTGCACGATCCAGCTGGCCCAATGATCACCAAGACCGGGACTGTATTTGTTGATGAAGATCGCATAGCCCTCACCGTCGTAGATCACGTCGACGATCTCGAACTCCGCCTGTTTGAGACCCAGGAACGCTGAGCTGAAGGAGTAGGTGCGGGCAACCTGGTTGGGGTTCTTGATGGTGAGATCCAGATGGGCCCCCCAGAGGCTGCCACCAGGGACCTCCCGGATCGAGGCCATGACCCACCGATCACGGCTGGTGTCGTAGGCACCGTGGGCGCCCGCTCGGCTGCCGTCCAAGAACGAGTAACTCTCGACGAAGGGTTGGCTTTCCGCCGGCGGGGCCGGCATTGCGAGAGCACAGAGCAGAGTCAGAATCCAGACGAGAGAAAATAGACGTTGCATGATGAAGCTCCTTGTAGTTTTCACGTCGCGTCGGGGACGCGAATCTTTCGAATGGTGCAGACCGGCGAAGGATGCGAGCTGGCCTACGAGGGGAACCGAGTGGGCTCTCGAGGTGACTCGGCAGCCTCAATGGGGACAGTGCAGTCTCTTGCTCTCGATACGAGAGCCCGTCGGTTCGAAAACAGTGGGCACAGCGGCCAGCGGCTCGCTGGTCTGCGACCAGGCTTTGAAATCCACGGTCTGGATCGCCACCGCCTCGCGTTGGGGCAGCGTGACGGGCCGGATGCAGTAGGCGGTGATGCCGTCCTCGTCGACATCCGCGATCACCGGCGCTTTTCCACCGATGAAAGACGAAGGAGACTGCAGGGAGTAGCCCCCGAGAATGTCCCAGTCGTAGGCCCCCCTGCGGTCGATGCTGTTGAGCTCTACCTGGCCGGGGAAGTCGCCGCCGGACAGATGAAGATAGGTAGGCAGCTCGAGGCTACCGACCAGGGGATCCGGCACCGTCAGCAGGCGGTCACCGCCGTTGTCGTTGCGCATCACCGCTCTCACATCGCCGAAATCCGTCAGGATGAATTCCTGGGGATAGAAGGGCTCGCCGACCAACACCCGCGCTGCGGTGAAAGCCTGGAGGTCCGAGCCGACCGGAAAGAAGACCACGTCGTTGGCCAGGGTGCGGGCCGCCACGTAGAGCACGCCGCTGGCCGAAGTGAAGACTTGGCTTTGGGCCAGAACCAACGAGCGCTCGACGAAGACATCCGGATAGAGAGCGGCTTCTAGGAGCAACCCGGTGTCGAGGTCGAGCTTGAGCAGCACCGCCTCGCCGAAATGGCTCGAAGTGGGGTCGGAAATCCGGCCCCCCGCGACCAGCTTGCGCGCGCCGAAGGAAATGGCCGAGAGCTCGACGGACGGCGACAGCTGGTAGGACTCGGCCCAGGTCAGAGCTCCGGCGCTGGTGAGCCGGGCCACCACCGTCGGGGTACCTTCCGTGCCGAGGTCGCCCAGCGCCGCCACGAAGGCGAAGCCACCCTTGGCGTGGGTGACCTTGCGAACCCGCAGATACTCGTTCTCCCCGGCCGTGATCTGTCGGGCCCAATCCACCCCCAAGGAGGACGAGTCCAGGTGCACGACCCAGCTCGACCAAGAATTCGAGACCAGCTCGTGTCGATTGAGGAAAACCGTGTAGCGGTCTCCATAGACCAGCACATCGACGATCTCGAAGTCCGAGTACGCGAGGGTGAGGAACGGTGCCTGGTAGGAATAGACCTCCAAGGGGTAGAACGTCCCCTCGACGGTGACGTCGAGTCTGAGCTGGGGGAAAAGCGGGCTGACCCGATCCAGAGTAGCCACCACGAAGCGGTCCTGAAGCGTGTCATAACCCGTCTGGGGCTCCGCCAGCTCGGCCCCCGGCCACCGGAAAACCCCCAGCGATCCTTCCCCCTCCGCAGAGACGGCCAGGAAGCCTCCGGCAGCGGCGAGGCAGAGCAGCACGAAAGCGCGAATTCGATTCATTGCAAACCTCCTTCCGGGCGCGAGCCCGGACCAGAATTCCGGGGCGCCCTGGTCGGGGAGAGCGGCTCTCGGCCCTCCCGAGCGGCCCCTTACCCTGTTGAACGGAAAGTTGCGGGAGATCTGATCAAATCCAGTACAGAAACCTGGATGCAGTACAATCGACAGCCTCCAAGGAGGCACCAATAGACCGGCCCATGCGCGACGAAACCGCCAGAAGCGCCCGAGATCAGGGCGAGGTGACCCGACTGCTCCAACGCTGGAAGGGTGGGGATCAGGAGGTGGTGGACGAGTTGCTGCCGCTGGTCTACCAGGAGCTGCGAGTCCTCGCCGGCAACTACCTACGCCGCGAGCGCGCCGGGCACACCCTGCCGCCGACGGCGCTGGTCCACGAGGCCTATCTGCGACTGGTGGGCTCGGACCTCTCCCAGGCCACCATCGAGAACCGCACCCACTTCTTCGCCGTGGCGGCCCAGGCGATGCGCCGCATCCTGGTGGAGCACGCCCGCTACCATGCCGCCGCCCGGCGGCCCTCGCCGGCCCAACGCATGCCCTTCGAAGAAGCCGACGCGGAGGAGGCTGGTAGCGAGGCCTTCCTCGACGTCCTCGCCGTCCACGAATCCCTCCAGCAGCTGCAGGAGAATCATCCACGGCAGGCGCGGGTGGTCGAGCTGCGTTTCTTCGGCGGTCTGGCCGAAGACGAAGCGGCCCAGGTGCTGGGCGTTTCCCGCGCCACCGTCGCCCGGGACTGGCGCATCGCCCGCATGCTGCTGGGGCGGATGTTGCAGGCTCCCCGGGCCCCCATGGGCACCGGATGACCGCGCGGCGAGAGCTTCAGCTCCGCGAGCTGCTGGAAGGTGCCCTCGACCTCGCTCCCCCGGACCGCCACCGATTCCTCCACGATCACGCCCCCGATGCCGAGCTGGCGATGGAGGCAGAGGCGCTGCTGGCGACGGAGGACGAGCTGAGCTCGGTCCTCGATCAGGCCGCCCATGAGCTCATGGGTCTGACCCCCGGCGGCGACATCGTGCCGGAGGCTCCGGAGCCGGAGCTCGGACAACGCATCGGCCCCTACGAGCTCCTTCAGGTGCTGGGGGAAGGCGGCATGGGGCGGGTCTACTTGGCGCGGCAAACCGGCGAGGTGGAGCGGGACGTCGCCCTCAAACTAGTGCGCTCGGGCTGGGGCAGCGGTGACGCCGACCGCCGCTTCCTCGCCGAGCGCCGCGCCCTCGCCCGCCTCAACCATCCCAACGTCGCCCAGCTCTACGACGCCGCCACCACCCCGGAAGGCCAGCCGTACTTCGCCATGGAGTACGTCGACGGCATCCCCATCACCCGCTAC
The DNA here is from genome assembly GCA_034211275.1 of Acidobacteriota bacterium. NCBI lineage: Bacteria > Pseudomonadati > Acidobacteriota > Acidobacteriota bacterium. The sequence goes on along the minus strand of JAXHTF010000011.1, from coordinate 58,528 downwards.
TGCGAGGAGCAACGGCTGTCCCTGGACCAGCGGCTCCGGCTCTTCGCCGCCGTCTGCCGTGGTGTCCAGCACGCCCACAGCAAGCAGCTCCTGCACCGCGACTTGAAGCCCTCCAACATCCTGGTGGCGGCGGTGGACGGCACGCCGACTCCCAAGATCATCGACTTCGGCATCGTCCGCTGGCTCGATGGCGGCCCCGGGGGCGAGCCCGTTTCCAGCGGCGAAGTTCCCCTGGGCACGCCCCAATACATGAGCCCGGAAGCGCTACGCTCCTCCGCCGAGACTCCGGACCTCGACACCCGCACCGACGTCTACTCGCTGGGGGTGGTGCTCTACGTGCTGCTCACCGGCACCCATCCGCACACGCAGGTGGACGGCGGAGAGGAAGAGTCTCCCGGCCAGCTCCCCCTGGGCTTGCCCTCGGAGTCCCCCCGGCGACCCAGCGAGCGGGTGGCGGACCTCGGTCCCGCCCTGCGCCGCCAGGTCGCCGAGCGTCGCCGGGTCCGCCCCGGCCAGCTGCCTCGCTGGCTGCGGGGAGACCTCGACTGCATCGTCTGCAAGGCCATCGCCTGGGATCGGGAAGAGCGCTACGGCACCGCCGAAGAGCTGGCCAACGATCTCGAACGGTCGCTGCGCTATGAACCGGTGAGCGCCCGCCCGCGCAGCCTGAAGGATCGCTTCGTCAAGCTCACCCGGCGCAATCGCCTCGCCACCGCCCTGGTGGTGCTCACCCTGCTGACCTTTGCCGGCGCCGCGATCTTCAGCTCGCTGGCGACCCGGCGAGCGCTGAAGGCGGAAGAGCGAGCCCGCACCGAAGCCCAGGCCGCCCAGCAGGCGTTGGGCTTTCTGGTGGAGCTCTTCGAAGCGGCGCGGCCGGAGGCGACCCAAGGCGAGGAGATGACGGCCCGGGAGCTTGTGGCGGAAGGAGTCGAGCGTACCCGCGACCAGCCCCTGCAGCCGCTGCAACAGGCCCAGCTGCTCCACACCTTGTCGGACGTCTACCTGCGGCTGGGCCTCTACGACGAGGGCGCCGAGCTGGCGGCGGAAGCCTTGGAGCTGAGGGAGAAGGAGCTTCCCCACCAGGATCCCGACACGGTGCGCTCGCTGCTACTTCTGGGCAATCACAAACGGAGGGCGGGGGACCTGGACGCCGCGGCGGTGGTGCTCCTGCGGGCGGAGGCGCTGGTCCGCGACTGGGCCGACACCCGGCCGTTGATCCAAGCCGAGGTGCACAACAGTCTGGGGAATCTACGGCTGCGCCAGCGGCGCTACGATGAGGCCGCCGTCGCCCACCGGCGCGCGCTGGAACTGCGCCAAGCGCATCTGGAGGCCGACCACCCCGACGTCGCCGCCAGCCACAACAACCTGGGAGCCGTCCTCTGGCTCGATGGCCACTACCGCGAGTCAGAACCTCATCTGCGCCGCGCCAGCGAGATCATCGAAAAGAATCTCGGCCCCTACCACCCTCAGCTGGCCGCTTCCCTGAGCAACCTGGGGGTCGTCCTGCAGCGCACCGGCCGATTCGCCGAAAGCGAGATCAGCATGCGCCGGGTCCTGGAGATTCAGCAGCGAGTGCTGGGACCGGACCACCCGGAGACCGCCCTGACCTTGACCAACCTCGCAATCTTGTTTTCCTACACCGGCCGCTACCCGGAAGCGGAAGAGCTCTTCCAGCAAGCGCTGGAGATCGATCTCGCCACCGTCGGGGAAAGTCACCACGAGACCATGAAGGTGTTCAGCAGCCTGGGCCTTCTGTACTGGCGCCAGGGCCGCAACGAAGAAGCGGAAGCGTCCTACCGCCGGGCGCTCGCGCTGCGCCGGCAGCACCGGCCCGACGATGTGGAGGGGCTCGAGCGGACGCGCATGAACCTGGCGCTGGTGCTGCGGGACACGGGGCGATTGGAAGAGGCCCTGACCATGCTGGAGGAGGTCCTTCGATCCCACCGGGCCAATCTCGGGGAAGATCACCTCAGCACCCTCCTGACCCTCGGTTTCACCGGAACTATCCACGCCCGGGAGGGACGCCTGGAGCAAGCGGAACCCATGCTTCGCCGCAGCCTCGCGGGCCTCGAGCAAGCCGGGCATCAGAACCTTTTTCCCCTCTCCGAAATACTCAGCGAGCTAGCCGCCGTCCGCCAACGCCGGGGCGATGCCGCCGAAGCCACCGTCCTCTATCGGCGGTCCCTGGACCTGCGCAGCCAATTCCTGCCCCCCGGCCACCCGCAGATCGAGCAGCTCCAGGCGGCGCTCCAGGACCTCCGTGCTGACTCCCGATGAGAAGAAAACCGCCCACACAAAAAAAATGACACAGCCCCCGCGATTCCATCGCTAGGGACCATGAAGCGCAATTCAGAGTCGAATCTCTGCACCGCGTGGCGACCTCAAGGTCTGGAACTGCTCGAGAGGCCGCCCGCTTGCAGAAGCGAAACTGCCCTGCGCCGAAGGGACCGGATCCACCCGCCGGTCCCTTCTTCTTTTTGGCTTCTTGGTTGATTGTCTGGCTAGGTCGGATTCTTGGGCCGGATCAACCGTCGTGGTCCGACTCTTCCTCCGAGCCCTCGTCTTCCGCCTCCGCCGCCTCCTTCGCCTCTTCCCCATCAGCATCTGCATCAGCATCAGGTTCCGCCGGCGAAGCTTCCGAGGCCAGCACCGGGTGGACGGCGCGGACCCAATCCTGGAAGGCGGCCATGCCTTCCATCATCTCGGAGAACTTGCGGCCCGCCGGGGTCAGCTTCTGCGAGCCGGGCTTGCGCACGTGGCAGTGGGTGCAGCTACCGAAGACCTGCATCACCGTCTCATAGCCTTCCAGGCTGCCCACCACCTCGTAGTACTTGCCCTGGTCCGTCAGCAGCTTGCTGCCGGGTTTGTCGTGGCAAGCGGTGCAGGCGAGCTCGGTCTTTTCGGCGATCTCTTTGGAGGCTTCGGCAACACCGGGGGCCAGCAACAGCCACCCCGCCACCGCCAGCAGCAGGATCCACGCCGCACGCCTTCGGGAGGATGAGATCCGTTGGGTTGAAAACGGGTTGTATTGAGCGTTCATGATCTTCTCCTTGTCCGGGACTTCCATTACCGTCGAGGCTTCTTCACTTCCTGGCCGTAGCGCTTCGGGCTCAAAGAGCTGACTCCTAGCTATGACCGTTGCGCGCCCAGGCCAGGGAGACTCCGAAGCTCAGGGTCCACTGCTCGTGGTCGACGGTGGCCCCGGGGCCGAAGGGATTGACGTTGGGGTCGAAGTTGTTGTTGGTCTGGCTGCTGTTGAAAGCGTGCTCCAGAGCGACCTCGTACACCCGGCTGCCCCGCAGCCAGCTGAGGCCGAAGGTCAGGTGATGCTCCACCGTCGCCGGGAAGAGCGGCGTGAGGGTGACGTCCGGCACCGGGTTCTCGCCGTAGTTGTAGCCACCCCGCAGGGTCACCAGCTCGTTGAGGCGATAGTCCGCTCCGACGGCGAAGACCCATTGATCCTCCCAGTCGAAGACGAAGGGCAGCTGCACCTGGTCGAAGGGTGCCGGCAGCGGCACGTCGGGGTTGGTGCCGGTGACCAGGATGGTGTCGATGGCGCTGTCCCAGAAGTAGCGCTTGACGTCCAGCGCCAGCACCCACTGGGAGGTCGGCCGGTAGGCCACACCGACGCCGGCCTGGGCCGCGAAGGTGAAGCCGTCCATCTCGGCGTCGTAGTGCACTCGCTGCCCGATGAAGGGGAAGCCGGTGTAGTTGACGGAGAGATCTCCACCGTCGAAATCGCTATCCGTCTCGGTCTGATACACCGCGCCGAAGGACAGCTTGGGGTGAGCCCGCCACCACCATCCCAGCCGAGCGCTGGTCTGCAAGCCAGCGGCGTCTTCCATCTTGACGCCGGGGAAGCTGAACTGAGGCGCCGCGGCGTTGAAGAACGAAGTGTCCGGGAAGAAGCGGAAGGCGGCGTCGGCATAGCCCAGGTTGAGGGACAGCCCCACCGCCATGTCCTCGTCGAAGGCGTAGGCCACGGTGGGAGTAATGGTGCCGTAGCGCACCTGGGTGTAGGTCTGATCCCGGGTGCCGAAGGGCGTGTTCAGATCGTTGAAGGTGGCGCCCAGGCCTCCTTGGGCCACGAAGCCCACGCCCCAGGACCACGGCGTTTCCTTGCCGGCGCGCACGTAGGTCACCGCCGGCAGCGGGAAATACCGGTCTTCCGCGTCGACGGCACCGGGGTTGAGGCCGTTGCTGAAGGACAGGCTCGGCGCCAGCAGGGAAACGCTGGCGGAGAGGTGGTTGCCCTGCAGCTGGGCGATGCCCGCGGGGTTGAAGTTGATTGCCAGGGTGCGGTCGGAGATCGCCAGGTTGGCGCCGCCGCGACCGATGGCCTCGGGCCCGTAGCCGATGAGGTACATGCCGTTGGTGGCCGACGCCGGCGGTGTCCAGGCCAGCATCAGGCCGGCCACGATCAGTGCCGCAATAGCTGGGCGCAGAGAAAAGAAGCGGATATGTCGGGCGTTCATGATGCCCTCCTGAAAGAGTCGAGTCCGAAAGGGAACCGGGCGGAGGGTGGTTGGACGCTCCGCCCGGGAAGGACGGCGACGGGAGCCGGGCTCAGATGAAGATCACTTGGGCGCCGCGGCTCTTGTCGTAGAAGTCCATGGCGGAGATGACGCTCTCCACCTGGGGTAGCAGATCCTCTTCCGTGCGCTTGAACATATCCATGGCCATGCGGCAGGCGTAGAGGTGGGCGCCGGCGTCGCTGAGCATCTCGATCATTTCCCGCACCGTCGGCAGGTCGAGCTTTTCCATGTCCTTCTTCATCATCAGGCTGGCCAGGCCCTCGACGCCGGGGAAGCCCCCCAGCCAGGTGGGAATGGGCATGGAGGGATTGCCCACCGTGGGAACGTGGAGCTTGTCCACCTTCTCCTCGGTGACGATGTCCAGACCCCAGAAGGTGAAGAAGAGGGTCGCCTCGATGCCGCTCATGCGGGCGGCGTTGGCCAGCACCAGGCCGGGGTAGGCCATGTCCAGGCTGCCCTTGGAGCAGATGATGCTCACGTGTTTGATCGGTTCCGGCTCCGGGTCGGGAGCCACGTCCGGCGGCTTGACGTCAGCGGCGGGGACGGTGGGATGGACGGCTTCGGTGGTCATGGTGAGTACTCCTCAAAGACGGTTCATAGCTCGTAAAAGGTTGCGCGAAGGCCGAATGCGACGCGTGCGATCAGGCACCGAGGATCAGACGCAGCCCTGAGGCTTGGGCAGTCCGGCGATGCGCGCCGCCAGCTTGCCGGGGCCCTTGGGGAAGAGCTTGTAGAGCTCCTTCATGGTCACGCCGGAGAGCTTGGAGATGCGCCGCAAGCCCGGGGGCTGGCCCTGTTGGGCGGCATCCTCGCGGCAGAAGGTCAGTACCTGCCAATGCTTGTCGGTGAGGGCATCGATGCCTTCCTCTTTCGCCAGCTCTCGCCCGACCTCCGGGGTCCACTGAGAGGCGTCGGTGAGGAACCCTTCGTCGTTGACGTCCACGGAAACGCCGGCATATTCACGAGTGGTCATGGCTTTCTCCTTGTTTGGATCAGGGTCGTGGATGCAATCTCTTCACACTCTGGACTGGAAGCTCTCGGCCGGAGCTCAGGCACTGGCCTGGAGCAGGCTGGTGTCCTTCCCGGCCATGGTCATGCGGTGGGGGAACGGCAGCGGCCGCGCCGGCAGCAGGGCGTTCCAATAAATCCAGCGGAAGCCCAGCTTGCCCCAATGGTTGATGCGGCTCTCCGCGAGCAGCGAGAAGGGGCCCACCACCGGCACCGGGAAGCGGCCCGGCAAAGGCTGTACGTCGTAGTTGAAATCGATCAGCAGGGCCTTGCCGTGGCCGCTCTCGATGAAGCAATTGGAGTGACCATCGAAGGTATCCACCAGGCTCCGGCCGGCCATGGTCCGCAGCAGGTTCTCGCTCACCACCTCGCTCTGGAAGTGGGCGACGGAGCCGGCCTTGGAGCTCGGCAGGTCGGTGGCGTCTCCCATGACGAAGATCTCGTCGTGGTTCTTGGACACCAGGCTGTGGGGATCGGTGGGCACGAAGTCCAGTTCGTTGCCCAGACCCGAGGCGCCGATGAACGACGCGCCCATGTGGGTGGGGATGGAGACCAGCAGATCGTAGGGAACTTCCCGCTCGTCCCAGGAGCGCAGCTTGCGGGCTGCGGCATCCACCTCCCCGGTGTTGAACTCGGCCTCCACGGCGATGCCCTTCTCCTGCAGCATCGAGCCCAAGGCGTGGGCCGCTACCGGCTTGGTGAAGGCGCCGTCCAGGGGCGTCGCGTAGACCAGCTCCACCTGATCGCGGATGCCGCGCTCGGTGAAGAAGGCGTCCGCCAGGAAGAGGAACTCCAGGGGAGCCACGGGGCATTTGATCGGCATTTCCACCACGTTGAGGACCAGGCGGCCGCCTTCGAAGCTCGCCAGAGCCTCGCGCAGCTTCAGGGCCCCCTCCAGGGTGTAGAAGTCGTGGATGCTCAACCCCCACTCCTCGCCGGCCAGGCCCTCGGTCTCTTCGGGGCGAATCTGGCTGCCGCTGGCGATGAGCAACAGGTCATAGCTCAGCCGATCACCGGTTTCCAATACGACTTGGCGGGCCTTCGGATCGACCTCCTGCACCGCCTCCGGCAGCCAACGCACTCCGGAGGCCAGGGTCCGCCGGCGGGGCCGCTGGATCTTCGCCTCATCCCGCGCACCGAAGGGCAGGAAGAGCAGGCCCGGTTGATAGAGATGAGTGGAGGACGGATCGATGACCGTGAGACGCCATCCGGAGGGCAGCTTGCCCTGGATGTGATTGGCCACCATGGTGCCGGCGGTGCCAGCGCCGAGGATGATCAGGTTCTTCATGATGCCCGTTCCTTTCGAGGGATGTTCCATCTGCACGGAACATCACTGCAGGGACCGGGCCAGGTGGCCAAGTGCTCTATCTAGGGGACTTATCCTCTGACCCCCAGCGCGCGAGGCGATCGGCGCAACAAGATGTTGCACCGTCATGTTTCAAATTGAAACGAATTGATTCAGCGCGCCAGACCCAGCTCGCGCATGCGGCGCCAGAGGGTCGTGCGGCTGATGCCGAGGGCCTCGGCGGCCTCCCGGCGTTTCCAGCGATGATGCTCCAGCGCCTGGAGCAGGCGTTGGCGCTCCGCTTCTTCCGGCGGCTGGAGGACATTCGCCGGCGACACCGGAGCCGGGTGGGGACTTTCGACGGTTCCCCCCGAGGCAGAAGGCTCGGCGGCCCTCGGCACCGCGCCTTCGGGTACGCTTTCGGGCACGATGCCCGGCGCCGCCACCTCCGGCGGCAGATCGGAGGCCATCAGGGTCTCCCCCTGGCACACCGCCATGGCGTACTCCAAGGCATTCTCCAGCTCCCGCACGTTGCCCGGCCACGAATAGCCCAGCAAGGCGCGCAGGGCTCCTGGCGAGAGCCGCAGCAAGCGGCCGTGGCGCTCCCCCACCCGGGTCAGGAGATAGCGGGCCAGGGGCTCGACGTCCTCCCGCCGGGAGCGCAACGGCGGTACCTCCACCGGCACCACCCGCAGACGGTAATAAAGATCGTCCCGGAAACGGCCGTCGAGCATGTCCCGCTGCAGGTTGGCGTTGGTGGCGGCGATGATGCGCGCGTCGGTGGTACGGGACCGACTCTCCCCCACCCGCTCGAAGCTGCGCTCCTGGAGCACTCGCAGCAACTTCACCTGCAGGTGCAAGGGTAAATCGCCCACTTCGTCGAGGAAGAGGGTTCCCCGGGAAGCCAGCTCGAAGCGACCGACGCGATCCCGCACGGCGCCGGTGAAAGCTCCCCGAACGTGACCGAAGAGCTCACTCTCCAGCAGATCCGGCGGCAAGGCGCCGCAGTTCACCGCCACGAAAGGTCCCTGGCGGCGCCGGGAATGCTGGTGGATGGCCCGGGCCACCAGCTCCTTGCCGGTGCCGCTCTCGCCGGTGATGAGCACCGTCGCCTCGCTCTCGTGGAGATTCTCGATGAGCTCGAAAATTCGCAGCATGGACGGCGCCCGCGCCACCAGCCCGGAGAACACGGTGGTGCCAGAACCGCCGGTCTCCTCGTTCTGCTCCGCCGGCCGCAGCACCACCAGATACTGCACCGCCGGATCGCACAGCGTGCTGAGCTCGTGGAGCAGCGGCGCCACGCTCACCGACACCAGTCGCGGCTGGATCCCCGGCAGCTGCACCGTCGCTCCCCAACCTTCCCGACGCTCCCGCCGCTGCAACGCCCGGCGCAAAGCCCCCTGGGGACCGAAGAGCTCGCTTCCCAACACCGCCTCCACCGGCTGCCCCACGGCGCTGGTGCGGGCTCCCGCTCCCACCAGATCGTCCAAAGCCGGCGAGGCGTGGACCACCTGGAAGTGATCGTTGAGGCAGATCAGCGCCCGCCCCAGGGACATCAACACCGCGTTGATGGCTTCGAGGAGGGCCTCGATGGGGATCTGCTCGGGGTTTGGGGATGGGCTGTCCATGGGCTTGGCTCCGAGGGGAACGCCGTAGGTCGTGCCAGTTCGCTGGAATGACTCGCGGAAAGAGCCTATCAGCGCGAGGCCCCCTGAACCTCGAGGGCAGGCACAAGACCTGCCCCTACGCCCATCGGCTGCCAGGACCTACTTTTCATCCTCACAGGTGATTAAGAGAAACATCCCTCACTGCTAGCCCACCCTTTGGGGCTGGGCCAAATAAATCTTTCTTTGCTAGGTTGACTGATCAGTACCCACTCACGAGTCTCTCGGTCTCGGAATTCTTGATCACCATCAGGAGTACCCTCATGATTCGGTTTCATCCATCCCAGCAACCCATTCAAATTCTGCTCATTCTCTGCTCCATCGCCGCAAGCCTTCTCGCCGCCGGCCCGGCAGCGGCCAGCGCCTATATTCAATTCGGACCCGAGATCAACGTCTCCAACACCACCGTGCCCTCCACCAAAGGCCGTCTGGAAGTGGCCGTCGACCCCATGACCCTGGAGAAGATCTATCTCGTGGCCTATGGCGACGGCCCCGCTGGCGCCGCCGACATCTTCCTGCGCTACTCCAGCGACGGCGGCGCCACCTTCTCCGCGCCGATCAATCTGTCCAACACCGCCGGGCAGATCAACACCGTGGGCGCCCCCGGCGACTCCTTCAAGCCGGACGTCAAAGTCAACGGGGGTAATGTCCAGGTAGCCTGGGTCGACACCTACTGTCCCGGCGGAGCCCAGGGCTCCTACACGCCCCCGGGCGGCGTCCTCACCGCCTTCCACTGCCTCTACATCGCCCGTTCCTTCGACGCCGGCCGCACCTGGGAGCCGGCGGAGCAGATCACCGACGGCTCCCAAGACGCCTTCAATATCAGCTCCTTCTCTTCTTCAGCCGGCTTCGCCACCGCCTGGCAAGAAGACCCCTTAGGGCTGCAGCCGGGGGAAGGCCAAGGCCCGGGTGACGGCGGCTCCGGCGCTCTCACCTCGCCGGGCACGGACATCTACTACACCGCCCTCGGCACCGCCGACTTCGAGAGCTCGACGCCCTTCCCGGCCCCCACCGAGGTCTCCGACAATCTGAGCACCTCCATGGGCAGCCCGGCGGCGTCCAGAGCCCAGCTGCGGCTGGTGGGGAACACCGCCCTCCTCGCCTACGAAGAGACTCGGGGGATGATGCAGATGGGCAAGAACATCCTCTACCACTCCTTCCCCTTCACCGCTCCGCCCTCTTCCGCCGCCGGCGACGTCCTCAACGAAAGCCCGACGGAGAATTGCCGCCGGGTCCGGCTCATCTCCCAGAGCCCCGCCGCCACCGGCGACGCCGACACCACGGTGGTGGCCCTGTGGCGCCAGGGTGCCCAGAACCAAGGGGGACCGGCGGACATCCTGATGCGCCGGGCCGTCGGCGCCTTCGGCATCGGCGCCTACGATCCAGCAATCAACCTCACCAGTCCCAACCTGGACGATCCCACCGGCGCCATCCCCGAAGACAACGCCCGCGCTCATCGAGCTCTGCTGCGGGGAGATTTCGTCGCTTTCGTCTACAACTACACGCCGGACGACGACGCCTCGCAGATGCAGCTGGCGACCTACGACACGTATATTCGCCGATCCCAGGACGGCGGCCAGAGCTGGGACGGGCCGGTCAACCTCTCCAACCTCAACGACTTCTCCCTGCTCACCGGCGAGCCTCGCCTGGTGGGCACGCCGCCCACCATACCCAGCGGCGATCCCCAGGACGTCCGCAACGTCAGCGCCTTCTTCGTCTCCTGGGGCACCCACACCAACGACGGAGCGAACACGCCGCTGGACCTCTTCGTCCTGGGCACCCAGGACGGCGGCGAGAGCTTCGGACCCATCGCCGCTCTGGCGGTGGGCCCCAGCGAGCAGGGGGAGGCGCAGCTGCGGTCGAATCCGGCGGGGAGCCTCCTCTGCGCCACCTGGTCCGACGACGTCACCGGCGACCATGACATTTTCTTCCGCTGCGCCACCGCTACCCTCGCCCCACCCATCCCCACCCTCGGCGGCATCGGGCTGGCCCTGTTGGTGCTGGCTCTCACCGCCGCCGCTCTAAAGCTGCTGGCGGCTCGCTCTCCGGCCTCCCCCCGATAGGGAACGCCAGATCCCTGAGGCGGAGCCGGAATTGGGGGTGTGAACTTTCAGTTTACTCCCCTTTTTCCGGCTTCACCTCACCCCTTTTCGTTGGTTTCGTCTCACCCTTTTCAGCGGTCGTTCCTCGCTCCCAAAGACCACCCCATGGCGGGTAGCCGAAGGGCTCTCCTGCTTCTAACGTGGGATTGAGAACCTTTTTCTTAGGCTCTCGAGCGGGAAAGAAGGGAGGAACGACATGTTAAAGACACAACTTGCTCACCGATCTCGGGACTCCTGGACAGTCCTTCTGGCTGTAGGGGTGGTCCTGATCCTCACCTTGCTCTTCGCCTGGTCTGCCAACGCGGCGGATACGGACTTTAGTGACGGCATTACCGTCGATAGCACCGTAGACGCCGTGGACGCCCTGCTGGGCGATGGCATCTGCGCTTCGGCAGCCAACGACTGCACATTGCGCGCCGCAGTTCAGGAAGCCAACTTCACCGCTGGCGTCGACACCATTCTGCTACCCGCCGGCACCTATCAGCTGACCCTGCTCCCGGCCCCGGAAGCCATCGCCGACGATGCCTGCGGCGATCTGGACATCACCGAGAGCGTCGACATCATCGGCCCTAGCGCGGCGACCACCATCATCGATGGCAACGGCATGGTCACCGGTGATCGGGTTCTCCAGATCACCGACCCGATGGGGACGGGGATGATCGTCAACCTCACCGAGCTGACCCTGCAGGGCGGCCGCGTGCTCAACGAGAACGGCGGCGGCCTGCTGGTGGAAGCGCCGGAAGGCGGTCCACCGATGGAGGATGAGACCTCCATCCAGGTCTATCTCAATTCCTGCCTCGTGCGGGACAACGTCGCCGACAGCGATCAGGTGGATCCCGACACCGGCAAGCCCATCGGCGGCTCCGGCGGTGGCATCTACTCCACCGGCGAGCTCTACCTATCGCAGAGCTCGGTGGCGGCGAACCTGGCCGCGGCCAACGGCGGCGGCGTCTACTCCGGCGGTCCGCTGAACGTCGACGTCAGCGAGCTGGTCGACAATGAGGCGGAGGGGGGCGGCGGTCTCTTCGACACCGGCGCCCACATCTCCACCTTCAGCCGCTGCCTGGTGGCCAACAACACGGCGGTGGGCGGTGGCGGTGTCACCTCCCGCACCCAGGTCTTGCAGCTGTGGGAGAACTGCACCATCCACGGCAACGTGGCCACCGACGTCGGCGCCGGCATCAACACCAACGGCACCGTCGACCTGGCCAATTGCACCGTGACCGGAAATCTCTCCGAATCCGACGCTCCCAACGGCGGCGCGGGGCTCAACTCCTTCGGCGGAACCGCCCTGGAGATCGGCTCCTTCCGCATCGGCAACACCATCCTCGCCGGCAACGTGGTGAATGCGGCGGCGATCCCTCCGGATACGCCCACCGTACGCAATTGCGGTTGCACCGGCGGCATGGGCTGCACCTTGGGAGCCCAATACGTCTCCTTCGGGTTCAATCTGGAGGATGCGGCCACTTGCGAGCTGGCCGGCGGCGGAGATCTGACCAACGCCGATCCTCAGCTCAGCCCGCTGCTGCAGCTCGGCGCCTGGCCGGCAGTACGCGGTCACAACCCGCGTAGCCTGGCCACCGACGGCGGCAGCAACGCCGGATCGATTTGCCCACCGGTAGACCAGCGAGGCCTGACACGGCCCGTGGACGGTGACGGCGTCGGCGGCGCCACCTGCGACATCGGCGCCTACGAGCGCCAGGCTCCGGACATGCTGGTCTTCTACGACGGCTGGGATGTCGGTGATTCGAGCCGCTGGTTCGACACCTTCGCCGGCACCGGAGCCACGGTGGTGGTCAACGAGACGGCAGCCCTGGAAGGCGGCTACGGCCTGGAGACGGCCCTCGCCGCCACCACCGAGCGCGCCTACGCCGAGGACGACTCGCCGTCCGGCGACACCTTCATGGACTGGTACTTCTTGTTCGATGCCAACGGCATGACCATGGCGGACAACACCCGCCACAAGATCTTCCAGGCCTTCCAGGAAACCCCCATGGCCCGGATGGTGACCGCGGTGCTGCGGTACCGGGACGCCACCGGCATGGCCCTGCGAGTCAAGGTGCACCAGAACGACTCCAGCTGGGTGGGCACCGGCTGGCTGCCGGTCCCCATCAGCGGAGCCGTCCAGGTTCAGATGGAGTGGGTCCGGTCCTCCGGCCCCGGCGCCCAGGACGGCATCCTGGCCGTCTATCTCGACGGCGTGCTGGCCGACACGGTGATGGGCATCGACAATGACGCCGCTGGCAACGTCGACTTCGTTCGCATCGGAGTCACCGGCGGCGCCGAGGTCACCACCACCGGGTCCCATTACTTCGACGACTACCTGACCCTGCGGTGACATCGCCGGAGTCTTCCTCCCGGGACTCCCCCCGTCCCGGGACCCCATCGAACCCAAGGGACCGGCATCCCCGCCGGTCCCTTGGTGTTTCTCGGCAGCAACTCAGGAATCAAGCGTCTACGATACGAAACATCTTGCGGCTCGATTCGATAATCTAGACCAAGGATCAGGCTCTTTCTATTCGCGCGCCCCCATCCTCGTAGCCCGGGATCCGTTCCTATTCACGACCTTGGAGCCACTGCATGAGAAGAATGACCGTCTGCCTGATCGCCGTCTCCCTCGCCCTCCTGCTCTCGGCTCCGACTTCCGAGGCCGCCCTCTTGGCCCAATGGCGCGAGCCACTCGAAGAGACAGAAGCGCTGGTTCAGACCGGCCAATACGAGAAGGCAGAGCGCCTAGCGAAACGGACGGCTAACGAGATCAGTGACTCCGCCGGCGCCGGTGGCAGCGTTGCCGCAACCCTCGCCTCCGCCGTCGTCCTGCGGGCCGTGGCTACAGTGGGGATGGGTGATGAGGACTACGGCATCTGGCTGTGGCACACCGCTCTCAACATCCTGCCGGAGATGAAGAACCTCGATCTCAACTCCTACGGCCCGCCGGGTAGGGTGCTGGCGGAGAACCCCCTCGAGGAGCCGGACAACCTCGACGAGCAGGATCAGAGGCCGAAGGAGAAGAAAGAGATCAATGCGGCCAGGAAAGCCTTGGAGGAGGGTGGCGAGATCGTCCCCCCGAAGGTCTCGAAGCGCAAGAAGGTGAAATATCCACGGGGCGCCCGGGCCTTTCGCAATACGGGCAAGATGGTCGTCCAGGTCATTCTCGACGCTGATGGCAAGCCCCACTCGCCCTTCATCATCGATCAGGCCCCCGCCCCCAGCCTGGCCTATTCGGTCCTGGAGACCATTCGTCAGTGGGAGTTCGAACCCGCGCTACGGGACGGCGAGCCGGTGCCGGTCTACTACAACCTGACGGTCAACTTCTCGCTGAGGAGATAGCGCTAATCGCCCAACCCGCCGTTCCGCTCCTCGACTTTCCAACGGTCGGAAGAGCGGCGGGAGCGTCTCTCGGAGAGAAGAGGATGGCTGCTATACTTTTCAGCCACTATGGAAGAAAAAGGCGCCCGTCGTGAGGAAGTTCTGGAACGGCTCGAAGAGGCCGGGGGGTTGCGTCCGGGGGTGTCCGAGCAGGTGCACCGGGAAACCGGGGTGCCGGCGGCGGATGTCTACGGTGTTGCGACTTTCTATTCGCTGATCTCCCAGCCCGACGTCGAGGCGCGGGTGTGCCAGGGGCTGTCCTGCCGTCTGGCGGGCTGCGATCAGCTGCTTCAGGATCTCCAGGGCTTAGGGCTCAAAGCCGGCTTCACCGCCTGCCTGGGGCGCTGCGACATGGCTCCCGCCTACTGGCGCAAGGGCGCCATCCCCGCCGCGCCGCCTCCCGCCCTCGACACCCTCGGCGACGAGGTGGCTATCGACATCCAGGGCGAGGACGACGCCTCCTACGCTTCGCTGGTGAAAGCTCTGGAGATGGGCCCGGACGCGGTCTGCCAAGAGCTCGAAGCTTCCGGGCTCCAGGGCCGCGGCGGCGCCGGCTTCCCGGCGTTCATCAAATGGAACGCGGTGCGCGGTCAGGCGGTCACCGAGCGCTACATCGTGCTCAACGCCGACGAGGGCGAGCCCGGCACCTTCAAGGACCGGGAGGTCATGCTGCGGCGGCCCCACCGGGTGCTCGAAGGGCTGGCCATCGCCGCCGTCACCCTCGGTGCTGAGGACATCTACCTCTACATCCGCGGCGAGTTCGGCGCCTGCCGCCAGTCCATGGAGCAAGCACTGGCGGCGGCCCAAGAAAGCGGCGCGCTGCCGGCGGAGCTCAGCTGGCATTTCGTCGACGGCCACGGCGCCTACATCTGCGGTGAGGAAACGGCGCTGCTGGAGGCCCTGGAGGGCAAGCGCGGGCTGCCCCGCCTCAAGCCGCCGTTCCCGGTGGAGCAAGGCTTCCGCCGCAAACCGACCCTGATTCAAAACGTCGAGACCATCGCCTGCGTCCCCGCTATCCTGCAGCGCGGCGGCGAGTGGTTCAAGAATCTGGGGCACACTGAGGCGGGCTCCAAGCTCTACTGCCTGTCCGGCCACGTGCGCCGCCCCGGCGTCTTCGAGGCGCCCATGGGCACGCCCCTGGAAGCGCTGGTGGAGCTCGCCGGCGGCCCCACGGCGCCCCTCAAAGCCTTCTCCCCCGGCGGCGCCTCCAGCGGCTTCCTCCCCGCCTCGCGCCTCGACATCCCGATGGACTTCGGCAGCCTCAAAGAGGCCGAGAGCATGCTCGGCTCCGCCGGCGTGGTGCTGCTGGACGAATCCGTGGACATGGTGGAGGCGGCGCTCACCCAGGCGGTCTTCTTCGAGGACGAATCCTGCGGCCAATGCGCCCCCTGCCGCATCGGCACCCGCGCCATCCGCCGCGCCCTCGAGCACTACCTCCAGCGGGGCCGGGACCCGCAGGCCCTGGAGCATCTGGAGGAGATCTCCTGGGGCATGGGCGAGGCGAGCATCTGCGGCCTCGGCCAGGCCGCCTTCTTCCCCCTCACCAGCGCCCGCCGGTACTTCCCGGAAGAATTCGGCCTGTCCCCGGCGGGAGCCTCCGGCGCACACCCCGAGTAGAATGAGATATCGCGGTCACCTTCGAGAGCCCACACCCTAGAGCGACCTGCACCGCAGAGAAAGAAGCCATGAGCGAAAGCAAGCAACCCCAGATGGTCATCGACGGCAACGAGGTCGACGTCCGCCCGGGAGAGACCGTCCTCCAGGCGGCGGCGCGCCTCGACATCGAGATTCCCACCCTCTGCCACGACCCGCGGCTGACCCCGGCGGCAGCCTGCCGGCTGTGCCTGGTAGAGGTGGACGGCGCGCGGCTGATGCAGCCCGCCTGCGCCACCCCGGCCAAGCCCAACATGGTGGTGCGCACCCAGACCTCCCGGGTGGAGCGCAACCGCCGCTTCATCCTCTCGCTGCACCTGGCGGACACCATCCAGGATCGCGAGACCTGCGAGGACAACAACCCCTCGCGGCTCCATGAGATGGCGGAGCTCCACGGCACCGCCGGCCAGTGGCCCGCCACCGAGGCCCCGCGGGCGGACCGCTTCGGCGACGACAACCCCTACGTCGGCTTCCGCCCGGACCGCTGCATCGCCTGCTCCCTGTGCACCCGCTACTGCGATCAGGTGGAGGCGGTCTCCGCCATCACCCTCGCCGCCCGCGGCGCCCGCACCACCGTCGCCACCGTCGACGGGCTGGCCCTCACCGACACCACCTGCGAGCTCTGCGGCGGTTGCATCGACGTCTGCCCCACCGGCGCCATGACCGAGCTACCGGCCCTCGCCTACGGCAAGCCGGAGCGGGAGCTGGAGAAGGTCCGCACCACCTGCAACTTCTGCGGCGTTGGCTGCCAGCTGGACCTCAACGTCGACCGCGAAGCCAACCGGGTGGTCAAGGCCACCAGCCCGCCTCCGGGCACCACCGTCAACGACGGCAATCTATGCGTCAAAGGACGCTTCGCCAACGACTTCATCCACCACGAGGACCGCCTCACCACGCCGCTGATCCGCGGCGAGGACGGCGAGCTCCACGCCGCCACCTGGGACGAGGCCTTCGACCGGGTGGCGGAAGGCCTCGGGGCCGTGCGAGACGAGCACGGCGCCGACGCCCTGGCGTTCATCAGCTCCAGCCGCTGCACCGGCGAGGAAAACTACTTACTGCAGAAAATGGCCCGCGCAGCCTACGGCACGCAAAACGTGCATCAATGCGCGGCTACGTGACACGCCCCCACGGTCGCCGGTCTGGTGACCACGTACGGTGCGGGGGCCATGACCAACTCCATCCCCGAGATTCGCGACGCGGACTTCCTCTTCGTCATCGGGTCCAATACCACCGAGGCCCATCCCATCATCGCCATGGAGATGAAGCGCGCGGTGCTGCGCGGCGCCCGGCTGGCGGTGGCCGATCCGCGAGCCATCTGGCTGACCCAGATCGCTGACTGGCACATGCAGCTGGAGCCGGGCTCCGACGTCTGGCTGCTCAACGCCATGGCCCATGTGATCCTCGACGAGGGGTTGGAGGATCGGGAATTCATCGAGGCCAACACCGAGAGCTTCGACACCGTCGCCGAGACGGTACGCCGCTACCCGCCGGAGGAGGCGGAAAAACACACCGGCGTCCCCGCGGAGACCATCCGCCAGGTCGCCCGGGCCTACGCCACCACCAAGAAGGCCGGCATCTACTACACCCTCGGCATCACCGAGCACACCACCGGCACCGACAACGTCTACGCCCTCTCCAACCTGGTGCTGATGACCGGCCACCTGGGCCAGCGCTCGGCGGGGATGAATCCCCTGCGCGGCCAGAACAACGTCCAGGGCGCCAACGACTCCGGCGCCACGCCGGTCTTCTACCCCGGGTACCAAAGCGCCGACGACCCGGCGGTACGGCAGAAATTCGCCGACGCCTGGGGAGTGCCCCAAAGCGACACCCGCGGCCTCAACCTCAACGAGATGATGAAGGCCATGGCCAAGGGCGAGGTCCGCGGCCTCTACCTCATGGGCGAGGACATCGTCATCTCCGAGCCCAACGCCGCCCGGGTGGAGGACGCCCTCAACCACATGGACTTCCTGGTGGTGCAGGACATCTTCTTCAACGAAAGTTGCCGCCACGCCGACGTGGTGCTGCCGGCGGCCTGTTTCGCGGAGAAGGACGGCGTCTTCACCAACTCCGACCGCCGCGTCCAGCGGGTCCGCCAGGCGGTGGAGCCCCCCGGCGAGGCGCGGGCGGATTGGCAGATTCTGGTAGAGGTGATGAAGCGCGCCGGCCTCCAGCAGCCGGACTATCAGCATCCGGGCGAGGTCTACGCCGAGATGGCCTCCCTCTCCCCCAAATTCGCCGGCATCTCCCACCAGCGCATCGAGAAGGAAGGCGGCCTCCAATGGCCCGTCCTCACCCCCGACGCGCCGAGCACCGAATATCTGCACAAAGGCGGCGTGCTGCGCGGCAAGGGCCTCTTCCAGGCGGTCGAATACCGCCCGCCGGCGGAGTGCGCCGACGCCGAGTACCCCCTCATCCTGTCCACCGGCCGCACCCTCTACCACTACAACGCCGGCACCCAAACCCGCCGCACCAAGGGCTCCCAGCTCAAACAGCCGGAGGCCTTCGTAGAAGTCCACCCCCGCACCGCCCGGCGCATGGGCCTGGAAGACGGCCAGATGGTCGACGTCATCACCCGCCGCGGCAAGGTCCGCTGCCGGGCCATGCACAGCCGCCAGGTCTCCCGCCGGGTCCTGTGGATGCCCTTCCACTTCCCCGACGTGCGCACCAACGACCTCACCAACGACGCCGGCGACGCCGTCACCGGCACCGGCGAATACAAAGTCTGCGCCGCCCGCCTAGAACCCGTCTCCGACCACCCCACCACCCCCAGCCCCTTCCGCGGCGCCTACGCGGCGGCCCGGGAGGAGGTGGAGGCCGAGGAGTAGGTCCGAGAACGCTAGCTTCTCCAAAAGTAGGGTGGGCGCCAGCCCACCAAAAAGCCGATGGATCCCGGGCGGGCGGGCCTGGGGGCGCCGGCTTCTAGCCGGCTTTCTCGTGCGCCCAAGCGGGGGCGCCGTTCCCAGAACCAACAAGTGGGTCCCCCTGTTTGCGGGAGAGACGGGGTGGTCGAGAAAACGGTGAGCGCGGTAGGCGATGACCGTGGCATCATCCCCTCCGCTCGGGGATCCAATCCCCGAGCTACTCAGGTTCCGCCAGCTCCGCTGGCTCCGGAGGGGAGGGCGTGGTTGAGCAGGCTCTGGGAGCCGGATTCATCCGGCGGTGCACTGGGTAGCCCCGGGATTGTTCCCGGGGCGGAGTCGCCTGGGGCACCACGGGCCACTACCCGTACAGACGCCTCCTGCTCCCCCACCGTCATGCCCGCGCAGGCGGGCATCCACGCGTGAGTGGGCAGTGAACGCCTCCTATCCGACCAAGAAGCGCCTGCAAGTCGACGGAACCTCGGGAAGACAGCCCTCACTCCTCACCAATGCGTAGACTCCCGCCTCCGCGGGAGTGACGGAGTGGTCGAGGGAACGGCGCACGCAATAGGCGAGGACCGTGCCATCACCCCCTCCGCTCGGGGATCCAATCCCCGAGCTACTCAGATTCCGCCAGCTCCGCTGGCTCCGGAGGGGAGGGCGTGGTTGAGCAGGCTCTGGGAGCCGGATTCCTCCGGCGGTGTCCTGGGTAGCCCCGGGATTGATCCCGGGGCGGAGGGGCGGGCCTGGGGGCGCCGGCTTCTAGCCGGCTTCACCCCCGCCCCACCCAACACCCAAAGCACCCCGGCGCCGCGTAGTGCACGTGCAGGTAGTCGACCTTCTCTTGCCCAAACAACCGCCCGATCACCGCCTCCAGCTCCTCCCCCGGCGTCACCGCCGCATCCACCATCAGGCCTTTGGCGCTGTAGCCGCGCACGGACAGCTGCCGATGACGCAACAGGGCCGGCACTTCCCCCGGTGCAAGCTGCGCCTCCTCCGCCTGCTCGCGCACGAAGATGGGCCCGGAGGCGCGGTAGGGGCCGTTGACCGGGTGGTGGTCGTAGGGGACGAGGATCAGGGTCTCCCCGACCTCGGCATCTTGGAGGCTCACGCGGCAGGGGAAGCCGGGGTTGGAGGTGGCGACGTAGCGGCGGGCGCCGCGGGCGCGGAGCTCATCGTCGTCGAGGTCGAAGAGGGGGGCGAAGCCGTTCATGGGCAGGGCGGAAATCTGAAAGCTGGGCTGAGTGGTCATCGCTGGTCTCCTGGTTGGTGATCCCGACACCCCGAAGCCTAGCCAGCGCCTCGTCCCGCACCCACCCGATCCTTGCTCTTCCGCCTCTTCCCGTGAGCATTGCCGAAACCACCCCTGTAGAATGGGCGTAGCGGCCACGGTCCGGCCGGTGCAGAATTCCCCCCTCGGAGATCCGTTATGCGCAAGGGCGACACCCTCGATCAGTTCTTTCTCGGTCCCAAGAGCGAGCTGCGCACCTTCCTCAAGGAGGTGCTGGAGCTGGTGGTGGACGATTACATCTTTTGGCGGCGGAACTTCCATCCCAAGGATCCACCGGCCATTCCCTACCGGCTGCTGCAGAGCGAGGAGGCGGAGGAGTATCGGGGGCGCTTTCATCAGGAGCTCTTCGAGCTGATCTCCGACCTCAAGCTCGACGTGCCGTTCTTTTCGCCACGCTACATGGCCCACATGGTCTCCGAAGTGGCGATGCCGGGGTTGGTGGCGTATCTGGCCACCATGCTCTACAACCCCAACAACGTCTCCCTGGAGGCGTCGGCGGTGACGGTGGACTTCGAGCTGGAGGTGGGGCGGCAGTTTGCGGCGCTCTTCGGCTACGACCCGGAGCAGAGCTTCGGGCATCTGTGCTCCGGCGGCACCATGGCCAACTACGAATCGCTGTGGTTCCACCAGGCCGGGCGCTTCCTGCCCTTGGCCATCGCCCTCGCCTGCCGCCACGAGGACCTGCCGCCACCGAAGGATCTGCCGAAGGATGTCTGGGGATTGCTCAACGTGCCCATGGAGCGCGCTCGGGAGCTGCACCATGACTTTCTGCGGGAGACCGCCGGCCGCGGGATCAACGGTTCCCAGCTGCTGCGGGACCACTCCCTGAGCGCCTACGGCGACGCCGACTACCGGCAGCTGGTGGAAGAGGTCTTCGGGGAGAGCTATTCGACGCCGGTGGTGTTGGTGCCTCAGACCGCTCATTATTCGTGGATCCGCTCCGCCGGGCTGCTGGGTTACGGCCGCCGCAATCTGGTCTCGGTGCGGGTGGACGCCGGCTTCCGCATGGATCCGGAGCACTATGGGAAGCGGCTCCAGGAATGCCTCGACCAGCGGCGTCCGGTGCTGCAGTCTGTCTTCCTGTTGGGCACCACGGAGTTCGGCTCCGTCGACCCCATTCCGGCGCTGCTGGCCCAGCGGGATCGCTTCCGGGAGCTGGGGTTGGACTCCCCGGTGCACGTGGACGGCGCCTACGGCGGCTACTTCGCCACCATCTTCCGCCGCGGCCGGGATCAGGGGGCGCCGGACGATCCGGGGCTGCGACCACTGCGCGAGGCCTGCTCGGCGCTGGGACGCACCGACTCCACCACCGTCGACCCGCACAAGATGGGCTACTCCCCCTACGGCGCCGGGGCCATCGTCATCCGCAACGGATTCCTGCGCCATCTGGTGGCGGAGGGGGCGCACTATGCGCTGGACACCCGGGGCCTGCCCCACGAAGATCTGGGAAAGTTCATCCTCGAAGGCTCCAAACCGGGAGCGGCGGCGGCGGCGGTGTGGTTCAACCACCGCATGATGCCCTTGGATCTGGACGGCTACGGCGCTCATTTGCGAGACCTGTGCCGCCAGGCTCAGGATTTCCATCGCCACGCGCTGCACCACGACACCCGCCTGCAGCGCCGGGAGGAGCCTTTCCGCCTGGTCCCCCTCACCGAGCCGGAGACCAATATCGTCTGTCTGCTGGTGGTGCCCAAGGAAGCCCGCAGCCTGGCAGAGGTAGACCGCCTCAACGGGCTGTGCGCCCGCCGCTTCGGCGTGCGCAATGTGGAGAGCGTGCAGGAGTACGACTATCTGGTTTCCAAGACCCGGCTGGCGGCAGACCAGGCCTTCGTCAGCGAGCATCCGCTGCTCGACGGCCTGGAGCGCAACAGCCCCTCCATCACCTGCCTGCGGCTGGTGTTCATGAACCGCTGGGTCACCGGCGAGAACGCCGAGGGCCGCGGCTACATGGAAGACTTCCTGGAGTCGGTGGTGGAGTACGCCAAGGAGCAGCTGGCCAAGCCGTCCCTCACCGCCCCCGCCCAGGCGGCGCAGACCTTGCGCAAAGAGACCGCGAGGGGTTGAAACCCCTCGCTACTCTATAGCGGCCTCCCCTTCGGGAGGACGCCTCCCCCGCCCAACCCGGAGCCGGCTCCATACCGGCGCTCCAGGTCGCTCTTGGACTGGGTGGGGGGGGGTCGTCCCGACAGGGCCGAAATGCAGTAGCGAGGGGTTTCAACCCCTCGTGGGGCCGGATCTACAAAGTCGCTGAGAGCCCGCTCCGGTCGAGCCTCAGGCCGGGAACAACATCAGCGCTCCAAACCGCACCGCATCAAATAATGCGGCCCGATGGCGGGGAGCTCGAACTCCTCGCCCTCCTGCTCGAAGCCGTGGTGGGCATAGAACTCGGCGGCGGTCTTGCGGGCGTTGCACCACACCTCGATGCCGCCATGGCGCCGGGCGTGCTCCAGGCACTCGGTGAGCAAAGCGGCGCCGTGCCCCTTCCCTTGCTGCTCCGGCACTACCGCCATGCCGCGAATGCGCCAGCCGCCACCGGTGGTTCCGGGGCGGCTCTCCTCGAAGATAGAAGCGACTCCCACCAGCGCCGGCGCCTCCGCCCCTGTGTCGACGAAGACTCCCAGATGCCCGGTGCGGTCGTCATCGTCGCCGGGGTAGACGCAAGCCTCCGGCGGCTGGTTGGGGCGCAGCACCGCCCGGCGCAGAGGCCGCGTCTCGGCAGCGGTGACGGGGGCCAGTCCCGGTTCCTGCCGCACGACTCCTGCGTCCCCCGAACCGCCCATCTCGCTATCCTTCGATGCGCTCATTCTGTCTCCTCCTGCCAGTCGCCGATCGAGACCCCCGCGGCTCGCGAGGGCTGTCCTATACTCCCACCAGCATCCCGAGATTCATCGCCCTGGAGACCCCATGACGGAAGCCCTCCTCCTCGTTCTGCTGCTCCTCTGGCTCGCCGGAGTCATTCTCGGCTACACCCTCGGCGGCCTGATCCACCTGCTGCTGATGATCGTCCTGGTGGTGATCTTGGTGCGCGTGCTGCGGAGCCGCGGCATCTTCTGAGTCCTCGGGGCTTCCCTTACGGCGTGGGCGCGGCGAACACTTCTTCTACCGCCCGGCCGACGGTGCACGGCGGTGCCGGCAAACCCACCAGCCGCGCCACCGTCGGCGCCACGTCGACGTGACGAGTGGGCGGCAAGGTCACACCGGGCGCCACCCCCGGGCCGGCGAGGTAGAAAATGGCGTGCATGTCCCGGCGCTCGGGCCAGTAGCCGTGATGCCCCTGGCCCCAGGAGTAGGGCGTGCGGCTCACCAGAGGATCCCCCGGATCCTGCCCCAGCGAGCTCTGCGGGTAGTAGCCGGCGGCGAGATCGAAGTACAGGACTCGGCCGTTCGACTCGAGAGCCGAAGGCCCGAAGCTCACCTCAGCCTCCCCCAGCGCACCATCCGCCGGATCGAGGGTGCGAATCACCGGGCGCACGCCGGTCTCCGGATCGACAAAGCCCAAGAGAGCCCACCGTACCTCGTCCAGCACTGCCTCCTGCTCCTCCGGCGGAACGATTCCCCCGAGGCGCTCGGTGCCGTTGATCCAGACGGACCAGGGCGAGCCCACCGGCGGAGCCAGGGCACGGGTGCGGGAAAGGTCGACCTTGCCGTTTCCTTCCCCAGTGCGGGTGCGGGCCAGGAGCCCCGCCCGCTCGAGCACTCGGTTGACATAGAAATATCGGTCGACACCGGCCATGCCGTGATCGCTCACCAGCGCCAGGACAGCCTCTCCCGACGCCTCCATCATGGCCCCCAGCCAGGCGTCCTGGAGCTCGAAGACGCGAGCGTAATAGGGCCACAGGACGCGCGCCATCTGAGCGTCGTAGATCGGGCTGTCGGGATGCAGCACGCCGAGCCAAACGTGGCCGGCGCCGTCGCTGAGGGGCGTGTATTGGAAAAGGACGTCCGGATCGAGGGCGTCCAGGGCCCAACGAGTGCCGGCGGTTTGCAGCGCCAGGTCGTGGGCTACGATCTCCAACGCCCGGCGCTCAGCGGAACCGTCGCCGCCGACCATGAGCGGGGTCCCTAGCCCGCCGTCGCGGTAGATCCAGAAGGGGTTGTCGTGGAAGCCCGGGTAGGCCTCCAGATACTCGGACCGCGAAGGCTCCGGCCAAAAGCCCTCCATGGCGCTCACCTCCCGCCGGTAGAGGGCGACCTCGCTGCCGTCCGGGGCCAGGTGGAAGAGGCGGAAGAAAACGTTGCCCCGATGCTCGCCGGCGGTCACCGGCAACGGCGCGCTCCACCACTCCCGGGGATCCACCGGCGTCTCCCGCTCCGCAGGGTGAGGGCGGATGCGCGCCTCCGCTACGGCCTCGCCCGGTTCTCGACTCCCGACACGAATCAGCGCCGAATCCAACCCCTCGGAGTCCGTCTCCGGATCGTCGAAGAAGAGCACGTGGAGCGCGGTGTCTCCCACCTCGGTGGTCAGCTCCCGCGCGCTCTCGAGCACCTCCGGCGAGAACCCCCAGGCAGCGTCGGCGGCCTGCAACCCTTCCGCCCCCAGCAGCTCCCCTTCCGCCAGCTGATGCTCGAAGCCGCTGATGGACCGATAGTGCTCCGCCAGCTCCGCATCGCCGGCGGCGTCCGCCGTCAGACCGAATGCGCTGCGCAGGGTCTCGACATGGGGCTCGTGAGGATAGGACTGGGTCGCCGAAAGCACCACCACCTTGCGCCCGGCCTTGGCGGCGGTGACGTAGAGAGGCTCGGCGGTGAGCGCGGCGGAATCGAAGCCCCGAAGGGTCTCCACCAGCGAGTGCTCCGCGGCGTCCCGGTAGGGCATCCGGTTGTTGAGCACACCGTGACCATCGGCCCAGCAGCCGGTCCAGATGCTGGCGTGGCCCACGGAGGTCTTGGACGGAAAGCTCGTCACCGAATGCTCCGCCCGCGCCCCCCGCCGCACCATCTCCGCCAAATGCGGCAGGCGCCCCTCATCGAGCAACCGATCCACCACCCAATCCGCTCCCCCATCCCACGACACCATCACCAGCCGCGGAAACTCCCGAGCCGGCTCCTTGGCCTTCGCTGCATCGGCAGATCTCGCCGTCGGCTCGGTGGGTCGTGGGGTGGAGGAAGTAGCGGTGGCACAGCCTGCCAGGACCGTCAGCCCCAGCAACCCGGCCCCCAGAGCGGGCAGGAAAAAACGGCGGGTAGAGCACATGGCAAGCACTCTACCGCGCCGTCAGATTTCAGACTAGCTCTCTGAAGTCACCGGAAGGGACACCTCCCGGCGCCTTCGTCACTGGGCCGGAAGGGCTCCGTCCGGTGCTTCGGCCGGGCGAGCCGCTGGTTCGGAGATGGCTGGTGTGGGGTCCTGGCAGGAGGTCGAAGTCATCGACTCTGGGGAGTCGCTCGCAACTGAACGCAGAAACATAGGGCACCCTTGAGATATGTAGTACTCACAGCTGAAATGGCCACTAGTACCATTACAGGTACCGATACAATTTTCGTTCGTGTGGCCATAACAGAACTCGCAGGCAACGATCGCCTGGGCCGGCACGGTCACCAACAGGGCCAACGCAAGGCCCGCCGCGAAAAGAACCAAATTCTTCATGACAAGCAATCCTCCAAATTGAAAGGTCGGTCAATCCGAGAGCTACTCCTCCCGATCCAAAACGTCCAATGCCTCGGTCGCTTGGACTTCTTGCTCCTCGACGACCACAGGACTCTCCAGCGCCTGGAGATCTAGCTCCGGAATGTCGTCGGAAAACAAACCGGTGCAGCCGAGAGCACGATACTCACCGCAGGTGGTCGCCCCCTGGCCATTGCAGGTGCCACCACAGATGCATGCGTCGGGGTAGCCGGCGCAGTCCTCGCATGCGATAAAGGCCGCAGCTGGGGTGGCGAGGGCGAGGAGCAGAGCAATTCCGAGAATGTACGTCAGTGACTTGCGCATGATGGGTCTCCTTGGATTCAAAAGCGTTGGTTCGGACTAGAGCGACGGATCCAACGACTCAACGAGCTGCGGGCCTTCGGTTTCAACAGGCTCCGGCGCACTCTGCACCGAGGTCGAACAGGATGCCGTGAGCTGCGGCTGCGGCAGCTCGGCAGGCAGCAGATTGCTGCAAGACGAAGCTCGCCAGTCACCACAGGTCTTGATCACCATCCCGTCGCAGAAGCCGGCACAGACGGCTCCACTGGGGGCGCCGCCGCAATCCTCACAGGCTACGAAAGCCTGGGCAGGGGCAGCGAGGATGAACAATAGGGCGGCACAAAAGGACAAGGCTAGAGCCTTCCGCATAGCAAACCTCCTACGAAATTTTGAATCAATAGATATTAAACAAAATCGACCGTGCTTAGCAAACCAATAACCGATAATCGGTTATTGATCAGCGAAGCCCGACCACTACGACAGCTCCCGCAACGATGAGGCGAAGTGGGGTGGCTGGGCGAAAGGGAAGCAGCTAGCCAGAAGCCGGCCGAAAGAGCATGGCCAGGCGTTCGAGGCCCAAGGCCGTGACCAGGAGGCGCTCTTTGGCGTTGGAGAGGAGGCGCTGGGTCCAGTCGGTGAAGCCGCCGTCGGCCATGTTGTGGAAGTCGCCGGAGTTGTCGGCGGCGTAGATGCCGAGGCAGAGGCCCTGGTAGTAATTCTGGGCCTGCTCGCGTTCGGGGTCGAGGCGGAAGGTCTCCTGGGGGAACTCCTCCGCCAGCGGACCGAGGACCGCGCGTTCCGCCAGTGCCAGGCGCCGGGAGTCGCGCTCCGTGTCGCTGAGGCGCACGTCCAGCGGACCGATGGTGTAGCCGTGAGCCCGCAGCCCCACCAGCAGGTTCACGTACACCCGCAAATGGTCCAGCAGATGCTCCACCTCGAAGGCGTAGGAACCGCGGTCGCGGCCGGCGGTGACCAGGGAGAAGAGGAGGAAGTGGGGGACCCAGGCGGCGCCGGGGGGGAGGGGCTGGAGGCGCAGTTGCCGGGAGCGGGAGCAGAGGCGGATCGTCCCGGCCTCGCCGGCGCGGCGGCGGCGGGCGCATTCTAGGGCCGTGGCGGTGGTGGGGTCGGCCAGCACCTCCGACGAACGGATGGTCGCCAGGCAGTTATTTTGATCGATCTGCCCCAGGACCTGGTTGATCCCCAGCGGCGCCACCGGACTGAGCTCCACTCCTTCAAAGCCCTCGGCGGCGGCGAAGGCGGCGGCCTCCACCTCCAGCAGCGCCCGGGGGTCGGGATGAGCGGGCTGGACCATGGGCACCCGCTCGTACTGGCGCAGGAGCTCCGCCGGAGTGCGTTGGCGGCTGCGCTGGCGGAAGACGTGGAGCAGGAGGCTTTGGAGCTCCGCGCCGGAAAGGCCCGTCGTCAGCGCCTCCAGCGGCTCGCCCGCCTCGAGCTTGCGGGCCAGACTGGAGATCATGCGGTCGTAGGACATGGCGTCGTTCCTCGCGGGCGCTTCATCGAGGCTGTTTCCAGAGGGGCCGCTCAAGGATCCTCGATGCGCACCTCGCGGCCGCCGGCGCGGTCACCGGGATCGAGGATCATCATGCGCACCCGGCCGCTGGCGATGGGGCGATCTTCGTCGTCGTGAATATCGGCGTTCCACACGTGGGTGCGGCGGCCGATCTTGAGCGGCTTCGCGGTGCAGCGCAGAGTGCCGGAGCGGGCAGCGCGGAGGAAGGTGGTGGTGTTCTCCAGTCCCACCGCATTCTTGCCCTCAGCCATCACGTGGAGGGCGGCGCCGGCGCTGCACACGCTCTCGATGATGCTGCAGTACACGCCACCGTGGACCAGGCCGTAGGGTTGCAGGAGGTGCGGTGCGATCTCCAGCTCGGCGACGATTTCCTCCGGCTCGGCCCGCACGTAGCGCAGCCCCATGGATTTGACGAAGCCGCCCAGGAAGTTGTTGAGGCGCTCCAGGCGGTCCTCGCGGTCGAAGATGCTGCTACCGGTTGCTTGGCTCATGATGGCGTCATTCTACGTCGAGCCTTCGCTATACTGCTTTCAACTCTCAGCCCGCGATCCCAGGAGCCCCTAGATGTCCTTCATTCCCAATCGTCTCCGCGCCGAAAAGCTCGCCAGCTACACCGCCTGGCCGAGCATGGACAGCCTCTACGACTATCGCCAGGCGGTGATGGAGAAGAATCCCAAGACCGGGCGCTATGTCGAGAAGAGCGACAAGCCTCTGGGCAAGGTGCCGCGGCGCAAGCTAGGGCAGAAGGTGGCGGTTGTGGGCGGCGGCCCGGGGGGCGTGGCGGCGGCTTACGAGCTGATGAAGATGGGCTTCGATCCGGTGATCTTCGAGGCCACCGACCGCCTCGGCGGGCGCAACGATTCCCAGCCCTTCCTGGAGGCCGACGGCACCCCGATCACGGCACTGGCGGAGATGGGGGCCATGCGCTTCCCCACCATCAACAAGCTCCTCTACCACTACTTCGACCTGCTGGACATCGAGACCACCCCCGACTTCCCGGACCCCGGCGTGGTGCTCACGGAGCTGTTTTACGAAGACCGGTCCTATGTCTGGAAGCCCGCCGACGGCGACCAGCGCAACCCGCCGCCGGGCCCCTTCGAGAAGATCGCCGAGGATTGGAACGAGTTTCTCGCCAGTCTCACCGAACCCCTGGCTCTGGCCTACCGCAGCGGCGACCTGGAGCGGGTGGAGAAAGTCTGGCAGGAGTACATCGACCGCTATCGGGACGTCAGCTTCTACGCCGCGGTGCGCGAGGGCATCCCCCAATGGACGGATGAGGATCTCAACGCTTTCGGCGCCCTGGGAGTGGGCAGCGGCGGTTTCGGGCCGCTCTACCAGGTGGGCTTCTTGGAGATGCTGCGCATCCTGCTGGGACAGTATGAGCAGGAGCAGGAGCTGGTCCCCGGCGGCATCAGCCAGCTGGTCCACGGCCTCTACGCCCGGCGGGTCGACACTCCCCGGGGCGAGCGTTCGCTGCTGGACATGCGCGCCGCTCGCCTGGGCACGGCGGTGCAGGGGATTCGTTACCGCCAGGAGGAAGACGGCGGCGGCAACCCGATCCTCACGTACCGGGAGCCCCAAACCGGCGAGGTGGTGGACGAGGAGTTCCGCGCGGTGATCGTGGCCATCTCCACCCGCGCCATGGAGTTCGCCGGCATGACCCTGCCGACCCAACCGGCGCGGTCTGAGAATGGAGACGCAGAGAACGGAGATGCGGAGAACGGAGCCCCGGAGAATGGGAAAGGGGAGAACGGCGACGACTCGCCGCTACGGAGCTTGGCGGCTCATCCCCAGATCCTCCAGCAGCCGGTCCGGGAAGCGCTGCGCAACCTACACCTGATGAACTCGTCCAAGATGTTCATCCGCACCCGCAGCAAATTCTGGCTCGAAGACCCGACGATCCCCGCCAACATTCAGACCGACGAGGCGCCCCGGGGTATTTACTGCCTGGACTACCCCGGCACGGAGAACGGCGTGGTGCTCATCAGCTACACCTGGGGGGATGATTCGAGCAAGCTGCTGTCGCTGCCAGTGGAACAGCGCTTCCGCCTGTTCAAGTCCATCATCCAGCGCATCAACCCCGCCTTCGCCCGTCACCTGGAGCCCATGGACGGCCAGGTTTACAACGTCGACTGGGAAGCGGTGGGCTTCCAGCACGGGGCCTTCAAGCTCAACTACCCCGGCCAGGAGCCCGACGCCCACGACGCCTACTACCAATTCCTCACCGCTCTCTCTCCCCAGGAGGACCGCGGCGTCTACCTCGCCGGCGACGCCGTCTCTTGGTACGGCGGCTGGACCGAGGGCGCCCTCGAAACCGGCATCAACGCCGCCGCCGCGGCGGCTCATCGCCTGGGCGCCAAGCTGCCGGACGACTCGCCGCTGTCGCAGGACCCGAATCGCTATAGCTACTGAGGGCTCAGACGTAGGACGGGTCGAGGGACGGGTCGACCTGCTCCACCCACTTCTTCCAAACCTCGTCGCTGCCGGGCTCGTAAACGTCCGCCAGGTAGACGATGCGGCCGTTCTCGTAGCGAGCCACGGTGCGGGCGGCTACCCGCAGCGGTGGATGATCGCCGTGGGAGTAGGTCACCGCCCACTGCACGTGGACCTCGTCTCCCTCCTGGGTCGGCGGCGCCAACACCTCGATGCGCCGATCGCCCACCCGTCGGTCAAAGCCGTTGACGGACCTGCAGATGGCGTCGAGAATCGCCTGCGCTCCCTCGACTCGGCAGGCGAAGGAGATGTTCTGCACCTCGTAGACGGCGTCACTGGCGAAGAAGGGCAGAATCCGCATCCATTCGTCGTCGCGATAGGTCTTCTCGAACTCCTGGGCATAGAAGAGAAAGCTTTGGATCAGGGTCATGACGAGCTCCTTTCCTAGGTTCGGCGAACTCTGCGGCTTTCGGGGCTTAGCTCCCGGGCGATGGGATCACTAGAGATCAGGCCCCTTCCAAAGCCTGGCGGAAATCCGCGATCAGGTCGTCGGGATGCTCGAGGCCGATGGACAAGCGTAGCAAGTTCTGAGGCGTGGTGGATTCCGCACCTTCGATGGAGGCGCGGTGTTCCACCAGGCTCTCGACGCCGCCCAGGCTGGTGGCGTTGACGAAGAGCTTCAGCCGCCCCGCCACCGCCAGCGCCGCCTCCCGGCCACTCTGTGAGGGGCCTCCACGAATCCGCAGCGAGAGCATGCCCCCGTAGGCCCGCATCTGCCGCCGCGCCACCAGGTGGCCGGGGTGGCCGGCGAGACCCGGGTAGTGCACCCGCTCCACCGCAGGATGCTCCGCCAGCGCCTCGGCGATGGCCAGAGCGTTGGAGCAGTGGCGCTCCACCCGGCAAGCCAGCGAGCGCAGGCCCCGCAGCACCAGCCAGGCGTTGAATGGCGAAGCCACCGCTCCGAGAGTGGTCCGCACCGAGGTGAGCACTTCCTCCAGCGGCTTTCGACGGCGCAGCACCAACGCCCCACCGACGACGTCGCTGTGGCCGCCGAAGTATTTGGTCGCAGAGTGCAGAACGATGTCCGTTCCCAGCTCCAGAGGCCGCTGAATCACCGGCGGCGCGAAGGTGCTGTCCACCAGCATGAGCGCCCCGGCCCCCCGGGCGATCTCCGCCACCGCGGCGAGATCGGTGATCTTGAGCAGCGGGTTGGAGGGAGTCTCCGCCCACAGCAGCCGAGTCTCCGGCCGTAGCGCACCCTGCACCGCATCGAGGTCGGAAAAGTCCACCGCCGTGGCGGAGCAATCCCAGCGCGGCAGGAAGTCATGAATCAGCTCTTGGAAGCCGTGGTAGGCGTCGTCGGGGAAGAGCACGTGGCTGCCTCGGGGTAGCGTTTGCAGCACCGCCGCCCCAGCGGCCATGCCGGAGGCGAAGAAGAAACCTCGCTCCCCTCCCTCCACCGCCGCCAGCGCCGTCTCCAGACGATCCTGGGTCGGATTCTCTGTACGGGCGTATTGATAGCCCCGGGGCATCTCCCCCGCCGGCCCGTGCTCGAAAGTAGTCGACAGATGTAGCGGCGGCGCCACCGCCCCGGTGCCCTCGTCCGTCTCTCCTCCGCTATGGACGAGCAGTGTTTCCAATCTCATGCATTGCTCCTCATTCGTTGCCAGCATCTTAGCCTTCCTCCAGCAATGCAGGAGGAGTCACGCCACAAGCCCGCCGCAATCCGTTAAGATATGAATTAGGAATTCTATTTTTATCTGACACTGAGGCTCTCTGGAGGCGGTAATGGGAAACAATCCCGACCTACGTGAGGGGAAGAGTGTCTACAGCCCCCGCCACGCAGCCCGTGTGTATCTCGCCGACGGGCAAGTGATCGCCCGCCGGGGTCTTCGGGACCTATTGCGTGCCGACCACCGATTCTCGCTGGTCGGAGAAACGGGTGACACTCAGGAGATGATGCGCGCCGTGGAGGCGCTGGAACCGGACATCTTGCTGGTGGACCTCCTCCTTCCCGGCATCGACTGTACCGAGACCATCACCTCTCTGAGAGCTCGGCAGCCGGATCTGCGGATCCTGACCCTGAGCACCGGATGCCCTCCCGCCAGAATCCTCGCAGCCCTTGAAGCGGGAGCCTTGGGCGATCTCCCGAGAAAGGCCTCGGAAGAGGAGATCTTCGCCGCCCTCCACTGCATCTCCAAAGGCCAGCCGTCGATCTCCGGGGCGGTGAGCTGGCAACTACTCGGGCAGCGAGGGCACCAGATTCAGAAGCTTGCAGCGTTGACTCGCCGCGAGATCGAGATCCTCTGCCTCATCGCGCGAGGTTTGTCCAACCAGGAGATCGCCGACCAGGCCCACATCAGCGAAGGGACGGTCCGAACCCACCTGACGAATATTTTCGGCAAGCTCGCGGTCGGCAATCGAGTCCAGGCGACTCTCTATGCCCTTCGAAGCGGTCTCACCACCCTCGACGAGTGTCTAGGCTCCTACCATCCATCTCTCCAGCGTCTATGAAGAATGTCGTAGAGAAAATACGAATTCCTTCAGGCGCAATTCACAGACCTCCCGCTTAAGCTTTAGGTGTCGGAATTAATTGCTCATTTTGCTCTGTCCTTCTGAGGAGCTGTTGCCGGAGAGCGGGACCCACAACCCCCGCGACCGCCATCAGCTTTGGATCCTGCTGTGCATTCGGAGTGGCAACCGTTGCCCCATCTCCCTTGATCTCTTCCCACTGAAGGAGGAAACCGTGAAGAAGCTCTTTCCCCTCGTCCTGTTCACCCTCGCAGTCCTGGCCCTGGCCGTCACCCCCGCCTGGGCTGCCAAGCAGACTATCTGTCACTTCCCGCCGGGCAATCCGGCCAACTTCCACACCATCACCGTCGGTGACAAGGCCGTCGATGCCCACGTGGCGAATCACGGAGACCTGGTGGGTTCCTGCCTGGCGAATTGTGAGGCCATCTGCGACGACGGCAATGCCTGCACCATCGATGTCGAGCCGAACCCCGATCAGTGCGTTTGTGCCGCCGAGCCGCGCGACGAGGTCGACTGCGACGACGGTAATCAGTGCACCGCCGACGCCTGCGATGCGACCAACGGGACCTGCCTCAACGACCCCGGACCGCTCAACGGCGCCACCTGCGACGACGACGACGGAGCGACGACCGGCGAGGCCTGCTACGAGGGTTCCTGCGACCCGCCCTGCCCTTGCTTCGACGGTGCCGACATCGTGGCCAGCGGCCCGGTGGCGGCCTGCGGCAGCAACTTCCCGGGCTTCCCGAACCTGACCGGCATGATTTGGCTCGCCGGGGGCCAGGCTTGCTCCGGAGAGCTCTGCGTCGGCGGCCCCGGCACGCTGACCTGCGCCATCGCCTCCCCGGCAGCCGGCATGTACAGTCAACCGGTGACGCCGCAGGAGGACGCCAACTGCCGCGCTCTGCTGCTGAACTACTGCGACAACCCCAACTTCACCGAGGGACTGACCAGCGAAGAGTCTCGGGCGCCGTTCATCGGCGAGTGACCGAGCCGCGGATTCTCTGACTGAGTCATCCTCTAATCATGCCGCCGCCGTGGGGACCTCCCTGCGGCGGCGGCATGACGTTTGGGGCCGGTTCTAGTCGTTGCGCCCCTTGACCACCGACACGCTGAAGTCCTGCTCGTGCTGCTGGCCTCGGGAGTCGGTCCAGCGCAGGGTGACGGTGGCGTGGCCGAGCTTGTTGCCGAAGACAGTCAACGTGCTCTCTTCATTGTCGAAGACCACTCCCCCAACGACCTTGGAAGAGATCGAGCTGGTGACGTTCTCTGTCTTCTTGGGTACCGCGGTGTCCACGGTGGTGCCGTTGGGGTTGTCGAGGCCGGTGGTCACCTGAATCACTTGATGCTGCACGACGTCCCCGAAAGCGGGGACCGCCCAGCTCGCGGTCAGGACCACGGCCAGCACGGCGGCTAGATTGAGGACGGTGAACGATGGCGAGGAAACTTTCGAGGCCCAGGGTCGACGGTAGAGCATAGTTGTGCTCTCCTTTTCGTAGCGAGAAAACCGCAGCCCATGCCGCAGCTCTCGGTGGCGCGCCTGAGTAGCTCTCCCTCCGGAGTTGGGGTCGTAATTTCGAGATCTGGCTTTTCGCCGGATTCTACCAAGGAATGAAAGACATGATGAGATCCACGCTCTTCCCCACGGGCAGGCTCTTCCCGAAGACTGGTGGGCTGGCGCCCACCCTAACCCGAGCTCTCCACCTCTTTGTCGGCGTCTTGCTAAGCAGCCTGCTGCTGGCCTCCGCGGAAGAGCCCCGGGCTGCGGAAGAACCGGCGGAGGCCGCCGCCCACCAGGTCATCGATTGCCAGCCGGTGGACTGCGTCTACGCGAGCGTTGGAGAGGTTGAGGAGCTAAGTTCCCGCGGGGAGTGTGGGTGCATCGAGGAGAGCGGCGAGGGCGCGCTGCGACTGTACCCGGAGCATTTGGAACAGCTGGCCTTCGACGACCAGGGCCTGGCGACGGTCTATGCCGGCAACCGGGTGGCCTACGTCACCCGAGGCGGCCAGAGCACCCGGGAGAGCCGGACCGCCTGGATGCTGAAGGTGGACAACGGACCGGACTACTTCGTCGAGGGCCTGGCGCGCACTGCCGAGGGTGGCAAGGTGGGTTTCGTCAACCGGCGCCTGGAACCAGTCATCGCCCCCCGCTGGGACTTCGCCTTCCCCTTCGACGACGGCCTGGCCGTGGTCTGCGACGGCTGCCGCGCCCAGCCTTCCTGCCCCACCTGCGAGCACTCGGAGATCATCGGCGGCGACTGGGGCTATATCGACCGCCAGGGCGAGGAGATCGTCGTGCCGATGTTCTCGCGGGAGGAGCTGCCGGAGCGGGGGATGATTGCGATAGGGGAGTAGGAGGCTAGGGAATCTCCCCGCGAGCCATCCTCCGCGCCACCTCACGCTGCACTTCTTCAGCGGTCCAATCCGGATGCTCCGCCGAGAGCATATTCGTCAGCATGCGGCAGGTCGACTCCCACATCTCGAAAGCAATCTGAAGGCGCTCGGCGCCGGTCTTGGCGCGCAGGATCGCCACCATGTCGTCATCCAAAACCTCGATGCGCCGGGGATCGAAGGGTGGCGTCTCGCTCATAGCCTTAGCATATCCCCATCACCTGCTGCACAGCGATGAGCTCAGAAACAAGCGAATCGCATCGAGGCACCAACCAAACGGATTAACCAAATGGTTGACACCCTGAGAGAGAGCCCCTACAGTGGTCTCCATGAGCGAGATGGAGCGGACTCCCGATACCGAGGAGCGAATCTTCGAAGCGGCCCTGCGGGTCTTCGCCCGCAAGGGCCGGGACGGTGCCCGCATGCAGGAGATCGCCGACGAGGCGCAGATCAACAAGGCCATGCTGCACTACTACTTCCGCAGCAAACAGCGCCTCTACGCCCAAGTTTTCCAGCACGTCTTTCGGCAGCTGAACCAGGCCTTCTTCGAGGCAGTGGAGGAAGCTGGAGAGCAGAGCGCTCTAGCTGCGCTGGAGGCCTTCGTCGACCATTACATCCGCTTCATCGCCGAGCACACCGACGTGCTGCATCTGATGGTCAACGAATTCCTCGCCGGCGGCGAGGTGATCCGGGCCCAGATGGGCGAGCTGGTGAGCCACGGCGACGCACCCCCGCAGCGCTTCGCGGCGCTCATCGCCCGGGGCATCGACCGCGGCGAGATCGCACCGGTGGATCCCCGGCACCTGGTGGTCACCGTCGTCTCCCTCTGCCTCTTCCCCTTCGTCGCCCTGCCCATGGTGTCGACCCTCATCCCCACCGCCGCCGACGACCTCGATGCCTTTCTCGAAGAGCGCAAGCGCCACATCCTGGAGGTCCTGCGCCACGGCATCGAGGCCCCGCAGGCCTAAGGCGTGCAGCAGCCCAAGGAGACCGTTGTGAATCTTCAGCTCGCCCCCCACCCCGGAAGTGTCCCGGGTGGAATCTGCTCAGGCCTCGGCGCTGCTAGCCACCGCAGGCGAGGGGACCGGCGCGGCGCGCGGAAAACTCGCTGGCGCTCAGACAGTTCCGCGCGTGGCTCCGCTCCGGTCCCTGCCTGCGGTGGGCGCCTCGGGGTCTTCGCGAGATTCCACCCGGGACACTTCCTTTCCCCCCCTCTCAGGGCAACAGCCTGGTTCCTTGCCCTGACCGCTCTGGCTACGGGAATCGTTGCCGAGCCTGCCGCTGCTCAAAGACTCCAAAGCAAGGACTTGGAAGCCACCGAGCCTCCCAGCATCCATCTCACCCTCGCCGAAGCCGTGCGGGCGGCGGAGGAGAGCTTTCCGCGGCGCCAGGAGCAGAAGGCACGGCGGGAGCTCGCCGAGGAGCGGCTGGAGAATCTCGACCGGCGCTTTCGGCCGCAGCTGGAGGTCCAGGGTCAGGCGGCCTATCACTCGGAGGTGCCCAGCCTGCCGGCGGGATTAGCGGGGAGCCCGCCGAAGGATCAATACACCCTCGAGCTGGACACCGACCAGCGCCTCTGGGACGGCGGCCGGACGAACCAGGAGCAAGCGGTGGAGCGGGCGGCCCGGGATGTCGACCTGGAGGCGGTGGACGTGGCCTTCCAGGATCGCCGGGAGCAGATCGAAGAGGCCTACTTCGCGGTGCTGCTGCGGGATGCGGAGCTCGAGCTCCTGAGCACGTTGATCGTCGACCTCGAATCCCAGATGGAGATCGCCGAGGCGCGCATCGACGCCGGCGTCGCCCTGGAAGGAGACCGGGCGGTGCTGTTGGCGGAATTCGAGAGCCAGCACCAGCGGATCCTGGAAGCTCTGGCGGAACGCCGCGGCGCCCTCGATGTCCTGGCCACCCTGACGGGCCGCCCGCTGCCGGATCCGGTACGGCTGGCGGTTCCCCAACCGGAGCTGCCGGAGGACCTCCTCGCCGTCGCCCGGTCAGCAGAGCTGGGGGAGGGCGTCGAACGACCGGAAATCGACCAGGCGAGAGCCATGCAGCGGCTCTTCCAGGAGCAGCTGGCCCTCGCCGGCCTGGCCCAAAAGCCCACCGTCTCCGCCTTCGCCCGCGCCGGCGTCGGCCGGCCGCCGGATCAGGATTTCTTCGAAGACGAGCCGACGCCCTTCTTCGTCGTCGGCCTGCGCATGCGCTGGCAACCGGTGGATTGGGGAGTCTCCGAGCGCGAGCAGCAAATGCGGCGCCTGGAGCAGGAAATCTCCGGCGCCCGCCTCGCCACCTTCCTCCAGGGTCTTTCGGCGCGGCTGCAGCAAAGCGCCCGCCGCATCGAAGCTCTGCGCGAGCTTCTGGAGTCAGACCGGCGCATCGTCGAACAGCGGGAGATCACCACCGCCCAGGCCGACGCCCAGCTGCGGGGTGGCGTCATCACCTCGACCCAATACCTGCTGGAGCGCAACGCCGAGCACCGCGCGCGGCTGAATCAGGAGCAGCACCGCCTGCGCCTGGCCCGCGCCGGCGTCGACTTCCTCACCACCCTCGGAGCCTCGCCATGAAGCATTCCAACGTCATCCTCCCCTGGGTCGCCTTCGCCGCACTGGTCCCGGTGCTCCTCACCGCCGGCTGCGGCAACGGCGAGGAGCTGGCCGACGCCTACGGCAACTTCGAAGCCACCGAGGTGCGGATTTCCGCGGAGGTCGGCGGCCGGCTGCAGGAGCTCACCGCCCGGGAAGGTGAGGAGCTGGCGGCGGAGGCGGCGGTGGGCAGCGTCGAGACCACGGACCTCGAGCTCCAACGGGCCGAGGTCGAGGCCTGCCGCCGGGCCACCGCCTCGCGCATCGCCGGCGTCGACGCCCAGGTGGCGGTGCTGCGGGAGCGGCGAAAGCTGGCCGCCAGCGAGCTTCAGCGCATCGAGAGCCTCGCTGCCGATCACGCCGCTACGCCGCAGCAGCTGGACCGGGCGACCAGCGAGCTGGCGGTGGTAGAGGCGCAGATTCGGGAAGCGGCGGTGCAGCGGCGCACCATCGCCGACGAGGTGGCCACCCTGGAAGCCTCCCTGGCCCAGATCGACGACCGCATCCGGCGGGCCGGCATCGTCAACCCCATCGCCGGCACCGTGCTGACGGTCTTCGCCGAGCCCCAGGAGCTGGTGAGCGCCGGCCAGCCGCTCTACGAGATCGCCGATCTCTCCACCCTCGAGCTGCGCGCCTTCGCCAGCGGCTCCCAACTCCCCGGGCTAGCCCTGGGGCAGCCGGTGACGGTGGCGGTGGACGCCGAGGGCGGCGGTGAGCGGCGCATGCCGGGGGAGATTTCCTGGATCGCGCAGGAGGCGGAGTTCACTCCCTCGACGCTGCAGACCAAGGAGGAGCGGGTGGACCTGGTCTACGCCTTCAAGGTGCGGGTCACCAACCCCAACGGCCGCCTCAAGATCGGCATGCCGGGGGAGGTCTATTTCCAATCCTCCGGAGGCGAGTGAGCCATGGCCTCGCCCCGCACCATGGTGGAGGTGGAAGACGTCGCCAAGGCCTTCGGCGACCTGCAGGCGGTGGACGGCGTCAGCTTCTTGGTGGAGGAGGGCAAGATCTTCGGCGTCATCGGCCCCGACGGCGCCGGCAAGACCACCCTCTTCCGCATGTTGGTGAGCCTCCTCGTGCCCGACCGGGGACGACTGCGGGTGGACGGCCTGGATCCGGTGGTGGACTACCGCGAGCTGCGCCGGCGGGTGGGCTATATGCCCGGACGCTTCTCCCTCTACTCGGACCTCTCGGTGGCGGAGAACCTCAACTTCTTCGCCACCATCTTCGGCACCACCGTGGAGGCCAACCGCGAGCTCATCGACGACCTCTACCGCCACCTGGAGCCCTTCGCCCACCGCCGCGCCGGCGCCCTTTCCGGCGGCATGAAGCAGAAGCTGGCGCTGTGCTGTGCGCTGGTGCACAAGCCGCGGGTGCTCTTTCTCGACGAGCCCACCACCGGCGTCGACGCGGTGTCCCGCCGCGAGCTGTGGGAGATGCTCGACCGGCTGCGTCCGGCGGGCATCGCGGTGGTGGTCTCGACCCCCTACATGGACGAAGCGGAGCGCTGCGACCGGGTGGCGCTGATGACCGGCGGCTCCTTCCTCGCCGTCGCTCCGCCGCAGGAGCTGGCGGCGGGCTACGACCATCCGCTGCTGGCGGTGAGTCTGCCGAATCAACACCGCCTACCGGTGCTGCGAGCCCTACGCTCCTTCCCCCACGCCTGCTCCGCCTACGTCTTCGGCAGCACCATCCACTACACCGACCGGCGGGATCGGGTGGACCCGGCGGAGATCGAGGGCTACCTCCACGAGCAGGGACTCTCCGGAATCGAGGCCACGCCCATCGACGCTGACATCGAGGACGTCTTC
This sequence comes from Acidobacteriota bacterium, assembly GCA_034211275.1. Lineage (NCBI taxonomy): Bacteria > Pseudomonadati > Acidobacteriota > Acidobacteriota bacterium. The sequence continues at coordinate 19,584 of JAXHTF010000011.1, read as the reverse complement.
ATGGCTCTTGCCTCCGGAACCCAGAGGGGCTCCGAAACTCAGGGGATCTCCGAAGCCCGGGAGGCAGCGGGATGAGCGACCGGCAAACCCTCCAGGAAGATCACCGTGGGAGCACCAGCCCGGCCATCGAAGCCGAGCAGCTGACCCGCACCTTCGGCACCTTCACCGCCGTCGACGACATCAGCTTCCAGGTCCAACGGGGCGAGATCTTCGGCTTTCTGGGCGCCAACGGTGCCGGCAAGACCACCGCCATCCGCGTCCTCACCGGTCTGCTGGCCCCCACCAGCGGGCGGGCGGCGGTGGCGGGCATCGACGTCGCCCGGCAGCCGGAGCGGGTGAAGAAGCGCATCGGCTACATGAGCCAGCGCTTCGCCCTCTACAGCGATCTGACGGTGGCGGAGAATATCCGCCTCTACGGCGGCATTTACGGCCTCAGCCGGCGGCGCATCCGGCAACAGACGGGCCAATTGCTCGAACGCCTCGACCTGACCCACGCCCGGGATCAGCGCATCGCCGGCCTGCCCCTGGGCTGGCGCCAGAAGCTGGCGTTCTCCGTGGCGCTGCTCCACGAGCCGGAGATCGTCTTCCTCGACGAGCCCACCGGCGGCGTCGATCCCATCACCCGCCGGCAGTTCTGGGATCTGATCTACGAAGCGGCGGAGGACGGCGTCACCGCCTTCGTCACCACCCACTACATGGACGAGGCGGAGTATTGCGACCGGGTGTCGATCATGGTGGACGGCCGCATCGAAGCCCTGGGAACGCCGCGGGAGCTGGCCCGGCGCTACGACGCCGACTCCATGGACGAGGTCTTCGTCCGGCTCGTGCGGCCCAAGACATCCGAGACACCCGAGACACCGGAAACGGCGTCCGGGGAGGAGGGCTGACGGTGCGCGTCTTCCTCGGCTTCGTGCGCAAGGAGACCCACCACGTGCTGCGGGACCGCCGCACCCTGCTGGTGCTCTTCGGCCTGCCCCTGGTGCTGATGCTCCTCTTCGGCTACGCCCTGCGCAACGAGGTAGAGGACATCGCCACGGTAGTGGTGGACCGGGCCGGCGACCCAGCTTCCCAGCAAGTTCTCGCCGCCCTCGGCGGCTCACCCTATTTCCACATCGTCGCCACCCTACCCAACACCCAGGTGGCCGAGAGCTGGCTCCAGGATGGCCGCGCTCGGCTGGTGTTGACCTTGGAGCCAGACCTCCAAGAGTCGCTGCTCTCGGGCTCCCCCAGGTACCAGATCCTGGTGGACGGCAGCGACCCCAACACCGCCCGCACCATGGTGGCCTATGCGACACGACTGGTCGAGGGCACGCTCCTTTCCGAGAGCTTGGGCACTTCCCAAGGCCTTGCCCTCGGCCCCCAATCCTCCGCCGGCCCGCCCGTCCGGCTCCAGGGCGTGGTGCACATGGCGTTCAATCCGGAGCTCGACAGCGCCTACCTCTTCGTGCCGGGGCTGATGGCGCTGGTGCTGACCCTGGTCTCGGCCCTCATGACCTCGGTGACCATCACCCGGGAGAAGGAGCTGGGCACCATGGAGGTGCTGCTGGTCTCGCCGCTACGGCCGATCCAGATCATCGTCGGCAAGGTGGTGCCGTACCTGGTGCTCTCCTTGATCAACGTCCTCGTCATCCTCGGCCTCGCCCGCTTCGCCTTCGCCGTACCCATCCGCGGCAGCCTGGCGTTGCTCATCGGCGAGAGCCTGCTCTTCACCATCTGCGCCCTCTCCCTGGGGGTCCTGGTCTCCACCAAGGCCAGCACCCAGCAGGCCGCCACCACCGCCTCCATGTCGAGCCTGATGTTCCCCACCATCCTGCTCTCGGGCTTCATCTTCCCCCTCGCCAGCATGCCCGAGATCCTGCAATGGCTCAGCCACCTGGTGCCCGCCCGCTGGTTCGTGGAGATCGTCCGCGGCATCATGCTCAAAGGCTTGGGGCTGGCGGAGCTGTGGTCCCAAACCTTGATCCTCAGCGCCATGACCGTCACCGTGCTGGCCGTCAGCCTGCGGAACTTCCGCACCCGCCTGGAGTGAGGAGGACTTCGCCGTGCGCACTCTGCTCTTCTTGTTGGAGAAGGAATTCCGCCAGATCTTCCGCGACCGCCAGATCATGGCGATGATCCTGGTGCTGCCCATCCTGCAGCTGGTGGTGCTGGCCAACGCCGCCACCTTCGAGGTCCAAGAAGCACGCTTCGCGCTGGTGGACCACGACCACTCCCCCACCTCCCGGCTGTTGGTGGAACGCTTCACCGCCTCCGGCCGCTTCCTCCTGGCCCAGCGCTACGCCAGCTCCCAGCGCGCCACGGAAGCCCTGCGGGCGGGAGAGCACCGCATGGTGCTGGAGATTCCCCACGGCTTCGCCGCGGATCTGGAACGCCACCGCTCCGCCTCGGTACTGCTGGTGCTGGACGCCGTCGACGGCTCCACCGCCGGCATTCTCAACGCCTACGCCGGAGCCATCCTGCAGCGCTTCCAGCACGACCTGGGGGTGGCCGTGGAAGCCCAGCACGGGAGCGTTTCTAGTCGTGCTCCCAGAAATTCCGTGACCTATCGCTTCAACCCCGAGCTCTCCTACCGCGACTACATGGTGCCGGGCATCCTGGTGGAGCTGGTGACCATGGTGGGGCTGCTGCTCTCGGCCTTGAACATCGTGCGGGAGAAGGAGATCGGCACCCTCGAGCAACTCAACGTCACCCCCATGACCAAGAGTCAATTCATCGCCGCCAAGCTGATCCCGTTCTGGCTGCTGGGGCTGGTTGCCCTCACTGTCGGCCTGGTGGTGGCCCGGCTGCTCTTCCACGTGCCCTTCCGCGGCAGCCTGCTGCTGGTCTTCGCCATCGGTGCCCTCTACCTGCTGGTAATGGTGGGCTTGGGCCTCGCCATCTCCACCGCCAGCGACACCCAACAACAGGCCACCTTCCTGGCCACCTTCCTGCTCATCGTGTGCATCCTGCTCTCCGGCCTCTTCACCCCGGTGGAGAGCATGCCCCGATGGGCTCAGATCCTCACCCTATTCAATCCCCTCTTCCACTTCGTGGCGGTGATGCGCAAGGTGCTGCTCATGGGCACCGGCCTCGCCGGCATCCACACCCACGTCCTCTACCTCGCCGGCTTCGCCGCCACCGTGCTGCCCATGGCGGCGTGGAGATATCGGAAGGTGGGGGCCTAGGACTCGGCGGCTTTCGGAGTAAAGAGCGGGCTCTTGCGCAGCCCGGCGCGGTGGGCGTGCCAGACCGCGAAGGTCCACAGGGTGTGGATGGCGTAGCGGGAAGCGGGGATGAATCGAATGCTGCTGGCCTCGTCGAAATAGCGCACCGGGATCGGCAAGTCGCCGACCTTGAAGCCGAAATGCACCGACTGCACCAGGAATTGGGAATCGAAGACGAAGTCGTTGCTGTTGGCCTCGAAGGGAATGGTCTCCAGCACCTCCCGGCGATAAGCCCGGAAGCCGCTGTGCCACTCCCCCAGGTTCTGCCCCGAGAGCACGTTCTCGATCAGCGTCAGGCCGCGGTTGGAGAAGTACTTCACCCACGGCATGCCGCCGGCCCGGGCCTCCTTGCGGGTGCGGATGCGGTTGCCCAGCACCACGTCGCAGATGCCGTGGCGCAGGATGTCCACGGCGGCGGGGATCACCCGGGCGTCGTATTGGTAGTCCGGGTGCAGCATCACCACGTAGTCGGCGCCGCGGGCCAGGGCTTCTTTGTAGCAGGTGCGCTGGTTGCCGCCGTAACCCAGATTCTCCTCGTGCTCGATGAGGGTCACCGGCAGCCGGCGGGCGATCTCCACCGTGTCGTCGGTGCTGCAATCGTCCACCACCACCACCTCGTCGCAGCTGCCCTCGGGGATGTCCGCCAGGATGCGCTCGATGGTGTTGGCGGCGTTGTACGCCGGCATGACGATGATGGTGCGGTCGCTCATAGAAACTCTATCCAAGCTCGCTAACTAAGCCCGGCTGTCCCACAACACGTCGTCGACCCCGGCCTGGCGATTCTGGTAGCGGGCGAGGACGAAGAGGGCGTCGGAGAGGCGGTTGAGGTAGACGACGGTGTGCTCCCCCACCGCCTCCTCCCGCGCCAGGGCCACCAACTCCCGCTCCGCCCGTCGGCAGACGGTGCGGGCGACGTGGAGGTGCGCGGCGCCGGGGGAACCGCCGGGGAGGATGAAATTGGCCAGCGGCGGCAGCTCGGCGCTGAGCCGGTCCATCAGCTGCTCCAGGGCGTCGACGTGGCGCTGCTCGATGCGCGGCACCGGCATGCGCTCCTTGTCCTCCTCGAGGATGCAGAGATCCGAGCCGAGGTGGAAGAGCTCATTCTGCACGCTCCGCAGCGGCGCCGCCACGGCCTCGTCGAGCCCCTGGGCCAGGGCCACCCCGAGCACCGAATTGAGCTCGTCGACGGTGCCGTAGGCCTGGATGCGCAGCGAGTCCTTGGGCACCCGCTGTCCGCCTCCGAGCCCCGTCTCCCCGGCGTCGCCGGTGCGGGTGTAGACCTTGGTGATCTTGGGCATCTTCACACTCCTCCGTTCCGACCGCCGACTGTACCCCAGCCGCGGGAGGGGGCCAAGTCCCGCCACCGCGATCGAAAAGCCCCTGGCTCGTCGGCCTGGATCACTTCCCCAAGGTCTCTCTATCCATCCAGCCGAGCAAGACCCTCGGCGGCGAATAGGATATAAAGACAGTTATGAAGGCCCAATCCAAGATCATCCTGCCTGTACTCCTAGCTTGGTCTCTTCTGGGAGCCGCCACGGTCCATGGCGAAAGCGAGACCCGGCCGCCGGTTCCCATCTTCAAACCCATCGTCACCTCGCCCTGGGAAGCGTCGGGGTATGGGTTGGAGCCGGAGGTGAAGGTGCAGGTGGAGGTGGATGAGCTGGGGCGGGTGGCCTCGGTGGAGGTGCTGGAGATCGAGCCGTCCACCGACTTCGATGAAGCCTTCCGGCGCAAGGTGGTGGAGACCATCGGCTCGTGGCGCTACGCGCCGGCGCTGGAGGAGGGCGTAGCGGTGCCCCAGACTCTTGAGTGGAGCATCCAATTCTCCTCCAGCACCGACGACGAGGAAGAGCCCCCGCCCCGCCGCAGCCGCGGTTCCCGAACCCTCGCTCTCTTGGCTCTGGACGACGCCGGCTCGGCCCGGGCACGGATTTTCGAGAGACCCCTGGAGGAGCGCAAGAGAATTCTCGACGAGCTGGGCAAGCTGGCCATGGCCCGCATGCCGGCGGACCGCCTCCGGCGCACCGAAACCGCCCGCTTCGTGGTGCTCTCCGACGCCCCGTCCCTGGAGGCTGCGGAGACCCTGGCCAACAACCTGGAAGCCACCTACCAGGCGCTGGACGAGCTCTTCGAGCCCTACCTCCACCTCCAGCCGGAGCCCTACAAGATCGTCGTCGCCCTCTTCCGCCATCGCGCTACCTACGACGCCTTCGCCGCCGAGATCCGAGCCCCGCGAGCCAACGGGCTGTACCGGGCGCCGGGCTTCATCACCGCGCACCTGGAGGTGAGGACGCCGGAGTGGGTGATGCAGCTCCTGCTCCACGAGGCCACCCACGCCTATGTCGACCGCCACCTGCGCCGCCGGGGAGCGGGCTTCCCCTTTTGGCTCAACGAAGGCCTGGCGGAATATGTGGCCCTGTCTCAGATCAAGCGGGGCAAGCTGGTTCCGGGCAAGAAGGTGGGCAGCCGCTTCGCCATTGGCAACAGCCTCTCGGCGCGCCAAAAACAGATCTCCGGCTGGACCCTACGGCGCAGCAAGAAGCTGCTGGAGGAGTCGGAGGATTTCTCCTTCGAAGAGGTCCTGGAAGCGGATTACAGCTGCTACCGAGCCCCCCAGGTGGAGGCTCACTATCGAGCCGCCTGGCTGGCGGTGCACTTCCTGCGCCACGGAGAGGATCCCTGGGCGGAGAATCTCTTCCCGCAGATGCTGCTCTATGCCGCGGAAGGCTATCCCTCGCGGCAAGTGGTGGAAGAGGTCTACGGCATGGGCCTCGACGAGCTGGAAAAGCGCTTCGAGCGCTACGTGGAGAAGCTCTAGACCTTCGCTCTACGACTGCCCTTCCCGATACGCCGCCAGATGGCGCCGGGAGGCGGCGTCGTCTCCCAACGCCTTGTACGCGGTCCCCAAGTAGTAGTGCGCAGTGGCGCGCTCCGGATCGAGCTCTAGAACCTTATTGAGAGCTTCCACCGCCTCCTCGTAGCGCTGGGCCTGGAACAGGGCGATGCCGCGGTTGAGGTGGGTATCCACCCGCTCGTCGTTGAGCGCCGCCGCCCGCTCCAAGGCCGCCGCCGCCATCTCCCAATCTTCTTGCTGATAGGCCGCGATGCCCAGGTTGTACCAGGCCGCCTCCATCTTGGGGAATTGCGGCACCGCCTTGCGCAGCAGCTCCAGCGCCCCGGCGGAGTCGCCGCCGGCGAGGCGGCGGATGCCTTCGTCCAGAAGATCGTTGGGGTCCGTCACGCCGGCCCAGCGATCCGCCAACGCTTGCTCCTGCTGCTGGCGCTCCGCCTCGTCGCTGTAGAAGAAGACGATCGCCGAGCGCGCTTCGTCGCTGTCCGGCCGCAGCTCCACCATGCGCCGGAAGAGCCGCTCCGCCTCTTCGTGGCGGCCGGCGTCCCGCATCGCCCAGGCGGCCCGGCGGTAGCCGCCGAAGCGCAGACTCTCCACCCACTCTCCCTGCTGGTCCGGTGGCAAGGCATCGAGGCGCTCATCGATGGCGGCGAGCGCCGGCATCAACTCCTCGAAGCGCCCGGCCGTCCCCAGAGCCCGGGCGTAGCGAATCAGCCAGGCGAAGCCTTCATCCTCCTCCGCATAAGGCTTCAGGAGGTCCGCCGCCTCCCCGTAGCGCTCCAGCTCCTGCAGCAGCTCTACCAACGAGACCACCAGATTCTCCGAAGGCTCGACGTCGTACAGCCGCTGCAAGGCCGCCGCCGCCTCCTCCGTATTCCCCAGCCGCTCCTCCAGGCCGCCCAAGAGCTGCAAATACTCGACGTTCCCCTCCGCTTCCGTCCGCCGCCGCAGATTCTCTACGACCAGCTCCAGGGTCTCCTCCTCGGCGTCCGGATCCAGCGCCATGCGCGCCAGGATCCCCAGCGGCACCGGATTCTCCGGATCCCGCAACCGCTCCGCCAGCAGCCGCAGCAGCTGCGCTTCCTCCTCCGGCGACGGCGGGAAGCGCCGGTAGTGCTCCATCAGCGCATAGACCGGCGCCAGCGACCCCGGATACGCCTCCACCGCCGCCTCGATCCCCGCCCGTTCCGCCGCCACATCCCCTTCCATACCGGCAATGCGGGCGGAGCGGAGCATTTCCACCAGCTCGACCGAAGGGAGGGTGGCCGATTCAGCAGCGTGGGCGGCAGGCGCCGGAAGGGCGAAGCAACAACCTAGGAGGAGGCTCACGGCGACGCCGGTCGGTAGCCCGGCGCACGATGGGCTCGCGAGGAGACCGGCAAAACGCTTGAATGGATTCATGCCTGAATTCTATTGCAGCCGCGGGGAGTTCGCAGCGCAGCCCACCGGCTCGCCCTCAGGAACCCGCGATGGCCCACTCGAGCACGGCCATGGCGCTGAACAATTTGTGCTCCGCCTGGCGCCAAGCGACGCTCTGTGGCCCGTCCAGCACGCTGTCGACCACGTCCTGCCCTCGAACGGCGGGAAGATCGTGCATGAAGATCGTCCCCTCGTCCCGAGAAACCCTGGCCATCATCGCGTCGTCGACCCGGTAGGGCCGGAAAATGCTCTTCCAATTCTTGTCTGCTTTTTCCACGCCCATGGTCTGCCAACGGGTCGCGTACACCGCATCGACGGCCTCGGGCAGCTGGTCGACCCGATGGTGATGGACGACCTCCGAGCCGCTGACCTGAGCGTAGGCGTCGGCCTGGGCGAGCACTTCCGCCGGCAGCCCATACCCTTCGGGGGTCACCAGCGTGCACTTCATCCGCGGCAGCTGCGCGAAAGCCAAAGCCAACGCCGCCGCGGAGTTGTTGCCCTCCCCCACGTAGAGCAGGTGCAACCCCTCGAGGCGGCCGAAATGCTCGTGAAGCGTCGAAAGGTCCGCGATGGCCTGGGTCGGATGCTCCGCAGCGCTCATGGCATTGATCACCGGCAGCCGGCCGCCCCCAGACAGGGCCTGCATCTCCGCCACCGGACCGTTGGTGCGCACTACCAAAGCGTCGAGGTACCCCGACAGAACACGGCCGGAATCCTCCAACGTCTCCCCGGTGCTGATTTGCAGGTCTTTGGGGCCATACGCAATGGTCTGGGCTCCGAGACGCAGCGAGGCCACGGTAAAAGAAGTTCGGGTCCGCGTGGAGGATCCGGCAAAGTAAATCCCCACGATGCGTCCGGTTAAAGGTTTCTGATCATCCAAGCGACCCGACGCAAATTCCACCGACCGACGCACCAGCTGTCCAATCCCGGCCGGACCGAGATCGGAGACAGAAAGCAGACTGCTACCCATGAAGAACGCTCCCTAAACGCAATGCAGCTTCCCGAGCCCCACCGACCGGCACACCACCCCCGGAGACGACTCGGGAAATAACAGCAATATTCGATGATCCAAGAGCGCCTGAACGACCAACTCTTCGCTCCCCCAGACGCCCCGAAATGCCTTGAACTAGCCTCTTCGAAGATAGCACAGCACCCCCGGAGCCACCAGGCGCTGCGACGACCGCGGGATCACCCCCGGAGGCCGCCCACAGGGAGAAGCGACGTCTCAGCATGGAGAGGCGCGGAAGCCCACAGCCTCCGGTCTTCCCGGGGCACCGAGGCAGGTGGCACCAGCCTCGCGGCACGGTATACTTTCACTCAATACGAATTCATCGTTGCGCCGCAGCCTCGTGCCTATCTCGTAGGTGAGGCTCGTAGGTGAGACCAGTCTTTTAGCTGACAGGCGCAGCCCGTCCACCGGCGAACAGCGCCGGCTGTGAGGAGACCCTTGGCTCCGTCATCGAAAGCGCCCGGCTCGTCTTCCGTGTCCAATCCCGATCGCCTCGTCTTCGATCGCCCGGACCCCGACCACCCTTGGGACAGGAACCTGGAGGAGCTGGAGACCAGCACCGACGTCACCCACCAAGCCATCGCTCAGAACTGGCGAATGGATCATCGGGTGTCGGAATCCTGGGAGACAGAGCTCGTGGCTGACCCCCGTCTCTCGACGGCACGTAGCGGGGAAGATTGGCTGGCTGGCGTTCAGGATTATCGAAGGGACCGCCTCTGCCAGCCGTACTCTCACCCGGCAACCGCTGTGGCATGCGCCACTTGGCGGCCCGCCAACGGGAAAAACCACCTAGGATGGCGTGGCCCCGTCCTCTGGCAGCACCTGGTGCACGTCGGCAGTTTTTTCCAGCTGCTCCGTCGAATGGGCGGGACCAGGCCTGCCGAGAATCATCGGGGGCGGCGACGATACGAGGAGATCACCGGTCAGCCATTCCCTTTCTCGGCCCAAGGAGGGATCGTCGACAGTTCCGATGAACGAAGGAAAGTCGCAGAAGGCCTCAACGCCCTCGGCACCGAAACCGTCCGTCGGCTCGCCGGAGCCCTCTGCGACAGCCTCGGCCCCAGGGAGCCTCCTTGGTGGGCGACCTTCGCCGAAGACGCAAAGTCGCTCCTGGATTCCCAGAACGGCACGAAGCTCCGCAATGGCCTGGGCCTGGGGCACATCCGAGAGAGCGAATGGCTCATCGTCTGGAAATACCGCATCCAGCAGATCGCGCAGATCCCGGAAGCCTCCTGGAACGCTCCTTTGGCCCGACCGACGGTCGTTGAAGCAGGAGACCATCCTTGGCATTTCCCTTCCCCTCCGGACGATCCATACGGCCTCACCATGCCCCTCACCGAAACCAATGCTCGCCGCTTCCGCGAGGTGCTTCATGTTCCACTCCGAGGTTCTCTCGCCGCAGAAGCCTGTACCGGGCGCCTGCTCGAGGTTCGAGAGCCTGCTCCGCCCTATGCTAATCTGCCTTCTTTACGGCGCCGACATCAAGAACGTATGGAGAAGAGCGCCAGCAACGATCAGTGGATTGAGCGCCACGGCCTATGAGCAGCGCGACCGAATTGCACCCCCTCGCCACGGTCCAGGCTCGTCTCGTCGAGCTGGCCGAAGAGAGAGATTCCGCCCGGCTCGGCCGGCTCCTGCAGGGTCTTGGGTTGCCGGCACTCGGCGGCAACGATCCTCCGGCGGAGCTACTCTGGCAAGCGCTCACCTTCCCGCCGGCTGCTCCAGCCCTGCCGCAGCAGCTAGCCCTTCTGACCGCCGAGCTCATCGAAGAGCTGCCTGAAGTCGTCGCGCCCAACCCGCCGGTTGCCGACGAGGTCGGCGAAGCAGCGGCCATCGACACCCTGCCCTCGACCCTCGCAGGGCCGGGCACCGAAATCCCTGAGCACCGCCGGGAGTCCTACGCTTTCAACGTTCTTCACTTCGCATCCCTACTGCCGCCGGAGCCCAGACTCTTCCGTGCGTTGAAAGAAACGTTTCAACCGGGTTCCACAGGGATCCAACTACCTCTCGAAGACCCTTCCGGCCAGGTCACCCACCAGCTCCGTCAGGCTTTGATCGTCCACCAGGCCGACCCCAGCCTGGGGAGCTTTTGGTTCGCCCTGCTGGAACCATCGCCCAACGGCTCGCAAGCATCCACCGCCGAGGACGAAGCGCGGTGGATGGACGGTTGGATGGGCCTAGTCTGGATGCCACCGACAGAGAAGCAGCTGGAAGCCGGGGTCGAGGTCGACATGGAGCTGCTCGGTTCAGGGCTGGAAGCTCTCGACACGGCGGTCAAGGGCATTTCTGAGGCGGTATCGATCCTCCGCTGGAGCATCCATCAGCTCAACCGGGCCTTCCCGCGATCTCCAGAATTCTGGGTTGAGCAGCTGATGCCCTACCGCCTGTGGTCTCTACAACGCGTCACTCTCTGGGCAGTACTTTTGGAGCAGTGGCCGCAACTCGAAGAGCTCGATGTTTCCTCGGTCAGTCCCGTGGAACTAGAATTCAGCTGATCCGAAGACCTACCGACGGCGTCCACTCCGACCAACTCGCGGGTCGATCCTGCCGGCTCAGCGCTCACCCGCCCCACAACCGCTTCCACCAAGGCTCCTCGTCGTCCACCTTCCGAGGCCCGTCCCCCAGGTTCATCCGCTCGCGGATTTCCGCCAGGTCCCAGCCGGTGAGGTGGGCGAGGGTGCGGGCGCGTTCGGTTTGGCGGGTATGGAGGTTTTGGCGGTAGGTTTCGGCGGCGGCGCAGGTGGCGCGGCCGGTCCAGGGGTGGCGGAGGATGTAACGGCCTTGGAAGTTGGCGCGGTTACCGGTCTCCTGGAAGCGCAGATCCTCGGGGAAATGCTCGCGGTCGTAGCGCAGGTGGAGGCGGGTGACGTAGACGTTTTGGGCCGGGCCGCGGGAGTCGGCATCGACCCAGAAGACGCCGAGCTCCCGCAGCTCGCGAGGGGTCAGGGGGTCGGCGGCGCAGGGGTCGCACCAGGCCATGTCCCAGGCATATTCGAGGAAGACCGCGCGGCCGTTCTCCTTGTCCACCTGGCGGCGGAAGAGGTCTTTGTAGAAGCGGGCGAAGTCGTTCGCCACGAAGGTGGGGATCTCCTGGTCCGTGGGCAGCTGCACCGTGCGGTAGTTGGTGGTCTCGACGCGGCCGGAGCGGGTGAGGGCGTAGACGAAGAGCTCCTGGGGGCCGTCGGCGTTGACCGTGCCAAGGCGGATAGGAAGCATGAATTTTCGGTCTTCGAAAGCCACCTGGATGGGTCGCAGATTCTGGTATCCCAGCTCCGCCTGCTCCTCGAGGTTGACCTTCGCCACGAAGAAGCGCATGCCCTGGCGTAGATAACTCCTCACCACCGGCTCGGCGCCGTCGGGAAGACGATAGCCGTTGCGGGTCAGCCAGGTCACCAGACCGCCGCTCTCCTCCGCCGACAGGATCAGGATGTCGTATTCGCCAACGGTGTAGGTGGCCTCCACGGTCACCCCCAGCTCCGCCGCCTCATCCTCCATCACCGCCTGGCTCGCCATCGGCGCCGCAAGGCTGCGCTTCATTCGATCCTCCCGGCGAGCGCAAGGATCGTCGTCGTGGTACTCCACCAGCCGCGGCGCCGAGTAGGCGTCCAGGTGGTCGATGAGGGATTGCTCGGCAACGTGGATCTGCTCCCGCTCGATGAAGGTGGGCACCGGCACCACCATGGCGAATTCGTCCAGCTCGCCGGAGAAGTCGCTGGCCATGGTGATCACCGTGCGGTCACCGTCCCGCACCAGCACCACCTGGGAAGCCTGGTTGTAGAGCTGGGTGTCGGCGCGGGCGACATAGAAGCCGCAAAAGGCCTGGGCCGGCGAAGCGGCAAGCAGCAGCAAGGCTGCCAGCAACAGGCCGGCAAAGCCGATAGGACGAATGGACGCGGGACGAACGAGGCTCATGAGGAGCTCCTTTCGGGCCAGAGGTGAGCGAACGCGGCGGGGGCCGGCTCGGGGGAAACGGGAACAGGATGAGAAGACGGGACCACGGCAGGTCGAGAAGCTTGGGGCCGAGGAGACTGGGGCTGAGAAGACTGGAACTCGGACTTCGGAGTGCTCCAGGCATAGCGCTCCCCGGGAAAGAGCCGATCAAGCACCGGCACCAGCGGCGCCGAGGCGGCGAGGGCGTAGAGCAAGCCTTCCGGGATGAACAGCCCCAGCTGCAGCCAGCCTCCCACCGCCGCCACCAGCGCTGCGAAGACGACGCGACCGAGCCGTGAGTCCGGCGTGGTCTTGGGATCCGAGATCATGAAGAAGGCGAAGATCAGCAGCGCGCCGCTTTGCAGCTGATGCAGCGGGATGGTCAGGGGATCCCCCAACCACAGGGCGCGCCCCACCAGCACCGCGCTCCAGGCGGCGAGGAAGGCCCAGGTGACGTCGCTGCGGGCTGCGCGGTAGACCACCAGCATGCCGAAGCCGGCAAGGAAGAAAGCGAAGAAGGCCGCCGAGCCCCAACGCCCCGGCGAGAACCACACTCCATCGGTGGTCAGCAGCAGGACCACCAGTGCCAGATTGGTGGGGTTGAAGACGTGCTTGCCGCGGCGCCGGATGAGGAATTTGCTGCCGATGGCGATCACCGCCGCCGACGCCGCCAGCAGAGGTGACTGGGTCCGTAGCAGCAGGCAGAGGGAGAGGGTGGAAATGAGCGGGCTGCGGGGATCGAAGCGCTCCAGCCCCACCCACCGCCCAGCGACGTATTGCGTCCCCAGAGCCGCTGCCGCGAGGACCAGCATCAGGCTGGGCTGCAGCGCCAGATCCAACGCCACGGCCCCCCACAGGAGGATGCTGGAGAGCACGCAGATCTGGTAAAGGCGGGGATCCCGCGGTGGGCGCGGCAAAGAAGCGACGAGTCTTCGGAGGGCGGTCGGGGTGCTCATACCTCTTTAGACACGGCAACCGACGAAAACGAAACCACCGGAGGAGAAAACATTCCCATCACATTTCCCACAATCGCTTGTGTCATAATTCCTCCAGCTTGCAAAAAAATTGATCGAAAGAGGGAGGGGTTTGTGACCGATGCTTCGTTGGCTTCGGGCCAAGAAGCTGTACCGTCGGCCAGCCGCGGAACTACCAGCGAGGCGGGAGCCGAGGACGCCATCGGCCGGGCGATCCGGGCCTTTCAGGGCGGAGACGACCCCGACGCCGCCTTCCGCGTGCTCTACGAAACCTACTTCCCGGCTCTTCAGCGTTTCTTCGCCCGCAAGGGTTTGAAGCCCGAAGACGGCCTCGACCTGACCCAAGAAACCTTCCTGCGGGTTTATAGAGCATTGGACGGCTACGAGCACCGGGAGCGCTTCGCCCCCTGGCTCTACCGGGTGGCCACCACCACCTTCTTGAAGAGCCGGCGGCGAGCGGCCACGGCCAAACGCTCCGCCATCGAAGTGTCTCGGGACGCTATGGAGCATCCCGATCCGAGCTTGGCCATCGACGAACGGCAGCTGGAGGACATGCTCGACACGGAGCGTCGTCGCGCTCTACGCCGTGCCATTCGACGGCTGCCGGAGCAGCAGCGGGATTGTTTGACCCTGCGGCTGCACCAGCAGCTCTCGTATCGGGAGATCGCCGTGATCAAGAAGCTGGCGGTGGAGACCGTCAAGGCCCATCTGTTCCGCGCCCGCAAACAGCTGCGGGAGACCCTCGCCGAGCATCCGCTCCAGGAGCTGGACGCCATCGACGAACCGGGAGACGCCCCTTGAGCCCTTGCGACCTCACGAATACCCAATCGGGAAAATGCGACCGAGAAAAAGGTAGACAGCATGAATACCAAGCGCCCTAACCATCTCGCCGGCCTGCTGGCCGAGGACGCCCGGGAGCGGGCGGCTGCCAAGGAGGGAGGCGCCCCCACCGACGAAGAGTTGGTGGAGTACCTGGAGGGCAAGCTAGAGCCGGCGGAGGAATCCCGCATCCAGACCCTGGCGGTCTCCGATCCCGAAACCGCCCAACGGCTGTTGGAGCTCCAGGAGCTGCTGGCAGCGGAACGGGGGGAGTCGGGGCCGGCGAACGACCTCGCGACGGAGGCAGGCTGGCGAGACTTTCAAGAGCGCCGCCGGGAGAACGTCCAGCCAGCTCCCCGGCTCTCTCAACGACTCTTCCCCTGGGCGGCCGCCCTTCTTCTCGCGGCGGTGAATCTCGGCGGCTGGATGACCTACACCAGCCGCATAACCCCGCGTCTAGTCGCCAATCTCACCAGCCTGCAGCTGGCCGAGCCCGGGCGCTCGGCAAGCCTGCCGGTGGCCGAGGTCGACGCGGGAGAGCCGCTGCGGCTGGTGCTGCGGCCAGAAACCCGATGCGAGAGTTACCGGGCGGTGATCCGCGGCCCAAAGGAAGGACATCGTCAGGAGGTTTCCGACCTACGCCTCGACGAACTCTCGCTGCTCACCCTGCTGCTCCCGGTGAAAGACGGCGAATACCGTTTGGAGCTTCTCGGCTGCGAACCGGAGGAGCGGCTGGAGGAGCATCGCTTTCGAGTCCAAAACCCGGGAGCCACCAACTCGTCAGCACCATGAGAGCAGCAGTTCCAGGAGCGCTCCCCCTATTGCTGCTAGGCTTTCTCGTCCTCTCGGCCTGCGCCGAGACCTCCTCCGTCCCACCCGACCCGGAGCCCGCCACCCCTCCTCCCCACTCTTGGCCCGCCAACGAGCTGCATCCCGGCGGCACTGTCACCGCTCCCCTCGAGGTAGAGGAACGCCGGCGATACCACCTGCCCCTCGCCGCTGGCGAGCTGCTGCGCCTGCGGGTCGAGCAGCACGGCATCGACGTCAAGGTGGCGCTGGAGGCCCCGGACGGCAAGCCCTTGCTACGGGTGGACCGGCTGATCGCCGATCTGGGACAGGAGCTGCTGCTTGTGGTGACAGCGGAAGCCGGCCTCCACACCCTCGACATCGCCGCGTTCCCGGCCAGCGGCCCGGGCCGCATCGAGATGGTGCTGGAGGAGCTGCGCCCCGCCACCGAGGAGGACCGCCTCGCCACCGGCGTCTACCGCCGCTTCGTGGAAGCGGATACGCGGGACCCCGAGGCGGCCCGGCAGCTGTGGGAGGAGGCCCTGGCCACCTGGCGGCGGCGGGACGACGGCCGGCTCGAAGGGGAGGTGCTGGCGCGGATGGCCCGGGACCACTTCGATCACCGGCGCTGGTGGGAAGCGGCCCAGCGGTATGAGCAGGCGGCAGAGGCCTTGGAGCGCGGCGGGGATCGATCCTGGGCCGCCTATGCCCGCGTCGATCAAAGCTCCATGCTCCTGCAATCGGGGGAGACGGAGAAAGCCCTCGCGGTGCTGGACACGACCCTCGCCACCGTCAACGAGACAGAGGACCGCATCACCGCGGCCATGGGCCATCACAACCTCGGCCTGGCCTTCGACCGCCAGGGGGAGCCGCAACAGGCCCTCGACCACTATCGCAAGGCCGCCGAGATGTGGCCCTCGTGGGAAGCCCAACGCAGACCCAGCACCCTGCACAACCTGGGAGTACTCTACGCCCGGCACTTCCACGATCCCCAGCGCGGCCGGGAGCTGCTGGAGTCGGCACTGGCGGCCTGGCCCGATGCTCGCAAGCGCCAGCGGGCCCGCACCCTCAACCAGCTGGGGCACCTGGCCTATGAGGAAAAGCGCCTGGACCGCGCGCGCCAGCACTATGTGACCGCCCTGGAGGAGCATCGCGCCGACGAATCCTGTGGCCGCGCGCTGGTACTGGCACGCCTGACGTTAGTGGAGGAAGCCGAAGGCGATCCCGCTGCTGCCGACCGCCGGCTGGAGGAAGCCCTGAAAGGGGTTGAGAACGGCGACTGCCCGGTGGCGGAGGTCACCGTCCGCCGCCTCGCCGCCAACATCGCCGAGCAGCGAGGCGATCTGGACGCGGCCCTGGCCGGGTACGAGAAGTGCCGAGACCTCTACGACGCCCTCGACGACGGCCTCGGCCTGGCTCAAAGCTTTACCTCTATGGCCCGGGTGCACCGGCAGCGGGGAGAGCCGGCGACCGCTTTGGCAATCAATCAAGAGGCTCTCGAGCTGCTGGAAGGCGTCCGGCCTCAAGTATTGCGGGAGGATTTGCGCACCTCGTTCTTCGCCACTGTCCAGGACCCCTTCCTCCTCCACATCGACCTGCTGATGGAGCTGAACCGTTGGGAAGAAGCCTGGGGCGCCGCCGACCGAGCCCGAGCCCGCGCGCTCCGCGATCTGTTGCAGGAGGCCGACGCGGGACTTCGGCAGGCGGCGGATCCGGCCTTGGTAGAGCGCGAGCTCAACCTCCAAAGGCGCCTCAACGTCCTGGAGTCCCGGCGGGCCGGCGCCAGGGAGAGTGCTCCGGAGCGTCTGCTGCCGCTCCAGCGTGAAATGTCGGAGCTAGTCGAAAAGCTGGAAACCCTGCGGGGGGAAATTCGCCGCCGGGATCCGCGCTACGCCGAGCTGACGAGTCCTCGGTCCACGAAGCCCGAGGCATTGCGCCGGGACCTCTTGGACGACGACACGGTGCTGCTGCAATACCATCTCGGCCCCGAGAGCAGCTTTTTGTGGGTGGTGACGCGCCAAGACGTTCGGGCATTCCCCCTCGGGGCCCCTTCTCGCATCGCTCAGCTCGCCGCTAAAGCGAGGCGCTGGAGTCAGAGCATCGAATGGCCCGGAAAGTATCCGCCGGCCTTCTGCGAGCTCAGCCGGCGGCTGCTAGCCCCGGCGACGCCATGGCTGGCGGGCCGGAAGCTGGTGTTGGTTCCCGATGGCCCGCTGGAAGCACTCCCCTTCGCCGCCCTCCCCGACCCCGCAAACCTCGACGCCTGCTCCGACGCCGAGCCGCTGATAGCCGCCCACGAGATCACCTACCTGCCTTCCGCCTCGACCCTGGCTCTTCAGCGCCGCCGGGTCGCCCAGCGACCGGCGGCGGAGGGCTGGCTGGCGATGGTCGCCGACCCGGTATACGGCTTCGAAGACGAACGCTGGCGATCCCCTCCGCCGACTCATGAGGGCGAGGCCACGCGCTCTCCGACGCCCTCGGGTCGCCACTTCCGGCGCCTGCCCCACGCCGGCGCCGAAGCGCGGGCCGCTCTCGCCGGGCTGCCGCCGGAGAAGACCTTCCAGGCTCTGGGCTTCGACGCCTCCACCCGCACCGTCACCAGCGGAGCGCTGGAGGACTTTCGCATCGTCCACTTCGCCACCCACGGCGTGCTCGATACCCAACAGCCGTTGCTCTCGTTCCTCGCCCTGGCGCGCCTCGATCGCCGGGGGCGGGAAGTCGACGGCGTGCTCTCGGCTCACCGCATCTACGACCTCGACCTGCCGGCGGAGCTGGTGGTGCTCTCCGCCTGCGACACCGCCCGCGGGCGCAGGGTGGCGGGGGAAGGATTGGTGGCGGGGTTGCCCCGAGCGTTTCTCTACGCCGGCGCGGAGCGGGTGTTGGTCAGCCTGTGGGCGGTACCCGACGAGAGCACCGGCGAGCTCATGCAACGCTTCTACCGGGGACTGCTTCAAGAGGAGCTAGCGCCCCCCCGCGCCCTCCAGCAGGCCCAGCGGGAGCTTTGGCGCGCCGGGCACCCGCCCTACCGCTGGGGCGCCTTCGTGCTCCAAGGCGACTGGCGGCCGCTGTCTCCCTTCGATCCTCGGTAACTTCTCGCCGCCAGCGAATGCACCCATCTCGGGAGCCCGGGGATTAGTACTCCTCGAAGCACCCTGGTCCGCCGTGTATCCCTTCCATCCGAGGATCCCAGAGGAGAAACCCATGACCCGGATCGTTCACATCACCGTTCACCAACCCGGAGAACCCCGCGACATCAGAACCCGCGCCGCCGGCAGGCGCGGGCGCGGCTACGGCGATCCCGGCGAAGGCTATGTCCAGCCGGACCCTATTGATCCAGGCTCCAGCTATGTCCAGCCGGACCCGACGGATCCCGAGTCGAGCTATGTCCAGCCGGACCCGACGGATCCTGAATCCGGCTACGTGCAACCCGACCCCATCGATCCCAACGGTATCCGGCCCTACGGCGGGGTCCGAATCTACGAGTCGAATGCTCCCGCGGGGATGCTCGGCGAATATCACGGCTCATGTTGCCGCTGCTGCTGCTGTGACGAGGGGGCCGGAGACGATGGAGAAGGGCAAGGGATCTCGGCAGGCGGCGTCGGCCGCGACTACAGCGGATTCGTCATCGTGCGGTTGAAGCCCGAGATCGGGCTCGAATTCGAAAACCTCTGGCAAATGGCGAAGCGGGAAGGCCTGACAGCCCTTGCGGCGGCCCTCGAGCTCGTCGCTCCGGAGCCTGACGAGCCGGGCATAACTCCTCTACCCGACGAGAACCGGGCCGGCGTGAAGCAGGAGCAAGGCTACGTTCGCTACAACGACGAACCCCGCCATCACCCAGAGCCGCCAGGCGTCCTGGTCTCCCGCCCCCTGATCGATCTCTACGGCAGGATCTTGGACGGCGATGTCCCCGCCCGCTTCCTGCGCCAGCGAAAGGACACCTTGGCTCTGATCCGGGCTCTCGAGCAGCGGGCCGCGACCCACGGCCTGCGCCCTCGCCACAGCTTGGCTTCCTACTGGCGGGCCGATCTTCGCCCCTACCCGGACCGCGTCGGCGAGGTCGTGACGGCGCTCCAGCGACTGCCGGTGGTCGACCTGGCCTATCGGGAGCTGGTGGCTGCGGATCCTCAGGAAGCTCCCCAGGGCGACGATTACGCCGAGGACCAGGCCTATCTCGACCGCGCTCCCGTAGGAGTCGGTGCCCGGTGGGCTGCCAAGCAGCTCGCTCAACTCGACGAGCTCGACCAGCCCTCGAGTTCCGGCCAGCCCCCGGTGATCCTGCTGGACGTGGAACAAGGCTGGGAGAAAGACCATCAGGATCTGAAGAACCTGGGCAACTTCTATCCAACACCGGTCTACGGAACGAACCGTGCGGGCACTAGTTACGGCCCTGGCCACCACGGCACCGCCGTCCTTGGTCAGCTCGCTCCCTTGAGCGGCGTGGAGGGCGCCGCCGCGTCGGTAGCAGAGTTTCGCCTCGCCTCCCACTATCGAGGTGGCCAACCGAACCCAGGCGACCCTTTCGCCGATACCGGCGGTCACGTCGCCGCCGCCATCGTCAACGCCCTGGCGACCCCGGCCGACTTTCCCTCCGGC
>JAXHTF010000010.1 GCA_034211275.1 Acidobacteriota bacterium | reverse complement strand
CGAGGGTTGGTTCAGCGAGCGGCCGGAGTGGTGGCTCGAAACCATCCGGAGACTGGGCTTCGAACGCCATCCCGAGCCCCAGGGCCTGGACTTGATGTGCGTACCCTTCGAACATCCCGCAGCGGCCCGGGAGCTGGCCTCGGAGCTCTTCTACACCCTCGGGGATAGTGATTTATTCTGAACAGCAGGGCTGTTCTGGTGACCCGGCCTAGTCTGCAGCGTGCGCGGAGCCCCCGGCAGCCTTCCCCTCGGAGTTCTTGGAAAATTGCCGCTCTTGCAGCTCCTCTCCAGCTTCCGAGACCGACCGCAGACAGTAGTTGCCAGGAGCAAGATCCTGCCAGACGGAGCTCGGAAGCTGCCACACCCCACCACCGTCGTCGGCCACCTTGGGCGACACCGGCTCGGCGGCAGCGGGGAATCCCACTGCCAGCGGCGAGACCTCGACCCAGCGAGCGCGAGGATGGAGCTCCAGCTTCGGCAGCATGGAGTCGCCTGGGGTGTTGCCATCGGCGCCGAGAGGAGCTTGGGGAGAGGCCTCCGGCCGCCGGGGCGGAGTTTCCAGACGAGCCAATAGGCCGGTGAACCAAGATCCATAGTATCGACGGCGGAAGCGCTGAGCCGAGTCCGCGAACCACTGCGGCGCCCGAGGCTCGACGGCGGCGCTGAGGTTGTAGCGGTGGCGAGCCACGGCCTCAGGAACCAAGACCGCGTTGAGGCCCGCATCGCGCAGACGCAGCAGCCAATCCGTCTCCTCGAAGTACAGGCGGAAGCCATCGTCGAAGGTTCCAACGCGATCCCAGGCCTCGCGGCGAATCGCCAGCAGTGCCCCGCTGAGGGCGAAGGTCTCCATGGGCTCCCGTGCCGACCAGTGGCGCCGGGCGTGGCGCCGCCAGCGACGACGGGCCCAGCGGCTCCAGCCGGGGCCCCGCCGTGCCAGCGCCGCCGCCAGCTCCCAGGTTCTGGAGCGCGGCTCCTGGGGCGGCAGGAGCAGTCGGTCCTGAGCATCCCAGGTGAAACGGGGACCAGCGGCAGCAGCCCCCGCGTCGAGAGCTTGCGCCAGGCGACCGAGACAGCCGGCACGAACTTCGACGTCGGGATTCATCACCACCAGGCGATCCGCCGAGGCGGCTTCGAAGCCTCGATTGACCCCAGCGGCAAAGCCTCGGTTGGTCCCCGGCCCCAAAACTTGCACCCCTAGCCCCTCGAAGCCCTCGCGGTCCCCGGGCTGGCTGTCGTTGTCGACCAAGAGAATCTCGGCCTCGAGCTGGCTGGCCTGGAGATCCCGGCGCACGGCCGCTACCGCTGGCGGCACCAGCTCCGGAGTGCGGTAGTGGACCAGCACGACGCTCAGGTCCGGGGGCCCCGAGGCCGAGGCAGAAGAGGAGGACCGGCTCATAGATCCGACTCCTGCACCGGCCCGACCAGGGGCTCCTCGCGCCACTGGCCGGAAACTACCCATTGGGCTGCCGATTCCACCGAGCGAGCGGCGAGTCGCTCTCGATAGCCCCGGGCGATGGCCAGGCCTCGGCGCCGGGCTCGGCGCCACTCCGCCGCGGAGCCCAGGAGCTGCTGCGCTGCGTCGGCGAAGGCCTTCGGGTCGTCCCAGGGCACCAGGAGAGCCGCGTCCGCCGCGTAGTCTCGAAAACAGGAGATATTGGACGCCACCACCGGAACCCCGCAGGCCATGGCCTCGAGCACCGGCAGGCCGAAGCCCTCTTGCTCCCAGGAGGCTGCCAGCAGCAGATCGCAGGAGGCGACGATCTCCGCCGCTCGCGAGGGCGGCACGTGGGTGTGGAATTCGTCCGCCTCGAAGAGGGCCCGCTCCTGGTCACTCAAAGGCCATTGGGAGAGCCGCACGAGCTGGAAATCGAGTCCCTGCCGGCGCAGCTCTCGCGCGGCGTTCAGGGAGGTCTCCGCACCTTTCCAATCGATCTCGAAAGGCGAGGTGACCAGGATCCGCGGCGGGCTTCCGGGGCGACGGCGGAATCGGGAGGCGGGACGCCAGAAAGCCTCCAGAGGCTGGGTGACGACCCGCGAAGGACGTCCGAAGCGTTCCTCCAGCAGCCGCGACAGGTGGGGGGCGACGGTCCAAGCCGGAAGCGGCCGTCGATAGGCCTGGAGGATTGCCGGATGGTCCGACCGATTGTGGGTGTAGAGCCCTTCGAACCCTTGGCAGAAGTGCACCACCTCGCCGGCGGCTCCGCGCTCCGCGGGCTCAATGGTGGTCCAGTAGGTGGCCACCGTGAGGTCTACCGGAGGCAGCGGTGCGCTGGAGAAATCCGCCACCGGTTGCAGCTCCGCTTCTACCGGAAACCACTCCGGTGCCGGGCCTTTGCTGAGCAGAATCACCCGATGGCCCCGACGCACCAAGAGGTTCGCCTGATGCAAGACGACCTTCACCCCACCGAAGAGGGCCGTGTCCTCCAGCAGGAAGCAGATGGAGAGCTTGGGCGACAAGAGATCGCGGGTCGTGGCTCAGCGGCGCAGAAGGTGCTGGCTCAGGGAGCCGGCGGCCGGGGTTGACGGCGCAGAACAAACTTGCAGTTCCGGCAGATGAAGTTGGCCGGTGCTTCCTCCATCCCGTACACCCAGCGGCGAGCCCGGGCCATCTCCGGTCCTTCGAGAACCTCGCGCACCGAGCTTTGGTTCAGATCCCCCACCTTGACGGTCTCGTTGTAATCCTGGCAGCACAGGATGGCTTCGGCCCGGGGAGTGATGTGGAGGTGTTGGAGGGGCCGGGAGCCCATGTGGTCACAGCCGCACAGCTGCTTGTCCCGGTCCCGGGTGGTGAGGCCGACCTGGAGGTAGCCGGCACGGTCGTTCACCACCCAGCGGGCAACGCCAAAGCGGCTACCGGCGAAGCGCTGCTGGATCTCTTCGAAATCTCGATGGTGGGTCTCGTCGTCGGTGCCCAACACCACGATGTCCATGCGTTCCGCTACCGGCAAATCCTTGGCGTAATCGAGGTTGCGCAGCACCTGCTCAAGATGGTCCCCACCGCGCTCCTTGGCGTAGCGCTGCTGCTGAATGGTGGAGAGGTTGATGGAGAGAAAG
This sequence comes from Acidobacteriota bacterium, assembly GCA_034211275.1. Lineage (NCBI taxonomy): Bacteria > Pseudomonadati > Acidobacteriota > Acidobacteriota bacterium. The sequence goes on along the minus strand of JAXHTF010000010.1, from coordinate 71,248 downwards.
CGCAATCCCCCCAGCTCCACCAGCTCGTCGATGCGCTTGCGGGTCAACCCGGTACCGTTGGTGAGAGTCGCCGGCGGCAACCCCGCCTCCTTGATGCAGCGCACCTGGTCGACATAGCGCTTGTCGAGGGTCGGCTCGTTGTAGCTGATCATGAACACCGCTTCGATGGGTTCTCCCAGCTCCGCGATCTCACCGACGATGCGCTCGTAGGTCTCGGTGGGCATGAAGTGGTCTTGGCGGGGATCCACCGACACGGGGCAGAAGTAGCAGGCCTGGTTGCACACGGTGTGCGCTTCCAGGGAGACGTATTTGAGGTAGTAGCGACGGCTCACGTCCTCGTCGGCGGGCACCAGCCATCCGGCCTCTATCAACCCGGGCACCGCCTCCTTCGGCAGGCTGTCGATGCCGGCATCACCGTCCTGCAGCCGGCGCACGGCCTCGTAATGCTCCTCCCCCTGAACCAGAGCTTGGTCGGTCAGCGGATTGTAGAGCCGGTCCGGCCCGACGTGGAGGAAAGGATTGAGGCGCGCGGCGGGACTCGCCGCGGCGGCGGGCTGGTCGAGGATGGGGAGAGATGCGGTAGGCGTCATGAGGGACCTCGGAAACGAAGATTGGACGGAGAAAGACCGGCGAAGGAGTGGCCAGCGGGAAGCTCTCCTGGAGAGCGTCGGCTGGCCATCCTACCAGCGACTCCTTGAGCTCGCCGAGAGAGCCGCCCCGCCAGCTTCCAGGGAGCCGGCCTCGAAGGCGGCCGTCTCCGCAGAAGGCGCTTCCACAGGGGCGGACAGCGTCACCACGGAGCCCGAACTCTCCTCGGTTTGCCAGCGATGGGGGATGTGGATCAGGCCGAAGCGATAGCCCTCCGTGGCCACTTCGAAGGCGCCGTGGACGACCTTGGAGTCGTAGGGGTGAAGCGCCTCCTCGTCCATCAGGAAGACATACAGGGAGTACTCCCCTTTGAGCATCGGAAGCTGCGGAATGTCCAGCCGCACAGAATACCGATGGCGGCCCCGGAAAGGCTCCAATCCATCGTGGTAGGTCGAGAGAGCGGCTACCTGTACGCTGTCAGTGCGGTCGATGCCCACGCCCAGGTGGAAGGCTCGCTGGGGCTCGGTGGTCTCCCAGCTCACTTCCAAACTCAGGGGCTGGAGATGCCGGTAGAGGACCGGCGCCGTTCCGCCGGCCTGCCCGTCATCGAGCAGCCTGGCTTCCACGATGCGAGCCGGCCCAGCAGGCCGCTCGGCCACCTCCACCGGGTCCTGCGGCTGCTTGCGCATGAGGAAGTTCTCATATCTGCGCACCACCTCCTCCACCGGCCCCAGGGCCGCGATCTTGCCGTCCTTGAGCCACAGGGCTCGCTGACAGAAGGAAGTGACGTAGTACATCGCATGGGAGCAGAAGAGTAGGGTGCCACCGCCGCGGGTGAACTCCATCAGCCGATCGACGCACTTCTTCTGGAAGTAGCCGTCCCCCACCGACAGGGCCTCGTCGATGATCAGCACGTCCGGCTCCACCTGGGTCGCGATGGCAAAACCCAGGCGCATCGCCATGCCGGTGGAGTACACCTTGACGGGCTGGTCGATGAAGTCCCCGAGCTCGCTGAAGGCGATGATGTTGGGAGTCTTGGCCTCCACCTCTTTCTGGCTCAGACCCAGCATGGCAGCGTTGAGCTGAATGTTCTGGCGGCCGGTGAATTCCGGGTGGAAGCCGGAGGCCAGCTCCAGGATCGAGGCGACCTTGCCCTGTACCTGGACATCGCCGTTGGTGGGAGCGGCGACTCCGGCGAGAATCTTGAGCAAGGTGCTCTTGCCGGCGCCGTTCTCGCCGATGATGCCCAGCGAGTCTCCCGCTGCCAGCTGCAAGTCGATGTCTTGGAGAGAGCGGAACTCTTTGTGACGGGGTCGGCGCAACAAGGCTTCCACCAGGCGATCCCACGGCCGCTGGTAGACACGGTAGGTCTTGCTGAGCCCGCTGGCTTCGACCACAACTTGTTTCATGAGCTCTTATTCTAGCCCTTTTGGCCGAATCCGTTCAGACGAGCGGAAGGCCGCCGGCAGGTAGACCGGCGGCCTTCGCTTGGATTCACAGGCCCCGCAGGGCCCCGGCCGGCACCAACGTCAGCGGGTCGCTCCCACCACGAAGGCCGGGTCGTTGGTGCGGTTGTTGACCACCTGAGCCGCGCTCAGCAGGCTGCCGGAGCGCACCACGATCTGAACCGTGAAGCCTCCCTCGGTCACCCCGTCCGGCAGCGGATGCTGGGCCGGACTGATCTGGCGCATGCGGTCGGCACGCACCCGCAGGCCCTCGAGGAGTCCGAGCTCGGTGCCGTCCAGAGCGCGGTAGCGCAGGTCGTACTCGGCGGTGCCCTCACCCGGGTTGAGGACCCAGATGGTGGTGCGCCGCTCGTCGTCCTGCTGCAAGCCGGTGAGGATCTGTAGCTCCCCGGCCTCCGCCGAATCCTGCGCCGTCAGGGCCGGCATTGCCTGGCCGAAGCGGCGGTTGGGATTGGCGTTGTCGTAGGACTCGGCCTGCACCAGCGGGTAGACATCGCCACTGCCGGTGCTGGTCAGCTTGAGGACACCCAGACTGCTGGAGGCGTCCAGGTCCCAACGGTCGATGAGGACGTTGGACAGACGCTTGGTCTCTCCCGGCAGCAGGGTGATGGAGACCGGATCCAGAGGCTCGGCAGCGTTGCCGACGTTGATGAAGCTGAGCTCCGTGGTCTGGTTCGAGTCGGTAATGTTGGACAGAACGCCGTCGGTTTGCCAGAGGCTGCCGTTGAGACCGAAGGTCGCCAGGGCACCGATGAGGTAAACCGTCGACTCGGAGGCTTCCCCCGGCCGCACGAAGGCCAGATCCTCGGAAGCCAAGCGGACATTGGCACCGTAGGGATAGATCGGCCCGCTGCTGGACAGCACCTCGATCTCCACCCGGTAGTCCGTCTGGTCGCTGACCCCGAAGTCGCGGATCGTCCGGACCTGGAATTGGCGCTGACCGTAGGCGGCCACCGACAGGGGATCCAGATCATCTCCGATGGCCTCTCCATTGTGGTTGAAGAAGCGCAGCTGGAAGCGGGCCGGCGTGTCGTTGGGGTTGGTGATCCCGAAGAAGCCGAGACGCTGGAGGTCGTCGTTGAGCCCCATCAGATGGAGCACCTGGCGACCGGTCTCGGTGGACTTGGGGAAGCTTCCCATGGACACACCGGGCACGGCCTGGCCGAAGGTCTGACCATCGGGCTGGAAGGTGCGGTGGTAGGAGACCACCGTCGGCGACGGCAGCTCGCCGTCCTCTGCTTCCACCTCGATGTAGCCGGAGACATTGTCGACTCCGAACTCATCCGCCAGCACATCGGCGAAGTGAGCGGTCGCCCCTGCGTCCAGCGAGAAGCTGGTGGTAGGCGGCTCCTCGTCCGGCACCGGCCGACGCAGGAAGCGCATGGTCAGGTTCTGGGCCTCTCGCGCCGGGTTGTGCACGAAGAGGGTGCTCACCTGGTCGAGGGCACCTTGCCCCTGCACCACCCACGGCAGGACGATCTTGCCGAAGTCTCCCAGCGGATCGCCCTCCACCGTGAAGGCGCCGGAGGTGGAGTCCTGGTCCTCACCGTCGGTGACGGTAAGAGTGACCGTGTAGTCACCCGGCTGGCTCCAGGAGTGGGTCTCGACGGCGGCATTGCCGGAAGTCCCGTCACCGAAATTCCAGGAGCGGCTGGTGACGTCGCCGTTGCTGGTGTCGGTCAACGTGACCTCGGCACCGGTGTTCAGAGTGCACGAAATCTGGCCCGAGACACTGAAACAGGAGGCCCCGGTGACGTTGAAGCGAGCCTGCAGCGTGGTACCGCCGCCGCCGCCGCCGCCGCCGCCGCCGCCGCCGACCACGATGGTTTTGGTCACGCTGTCGGTACATAGACCAAAGCTGCAGCTGGTGTCCGGCTTGGAGATTTCCAGGGTCACCGTGTACGCGCCGGCTGAGCCGAAGCTGTGAGTGGCGATGGAACCCTGGGAGGCAGCGCTGCCATCGCCAAAGTCCCAGCTATAAGCGGTGGGACCACCGGTGGAGCTCGTGCCGTTGAAGGTCACGCTCTGCCCGACTCCCGGAGAGGTGGGCGCGAAGGTGAAGTTGGCGTTGAGGGCACCGCCCCCGCCGCCGCCACCACCGCCACCGCCGGGCTGGGAGATGTTGACGTTCTTGACGCCCTGAGCCGTGCTGCAACCCGAGTTGGTGGCCCGCAGCGTCTTAATGCCAGCGCTATCCCAGGTGACGGAGATGCCGCTGGTGCTCGACGTTCCGGTACCGCCGGCGGTATTCCAGCTCCAGCCCGAAGGATTGGGCGTGCAGTTGGAAGCCGATGCGCTGAAGGTCAGATTCTGTCCAGTCTGGCCAGCGTTGGGGCCGGTGATGGTGATGGCCGGCGTCGGCGGCGGAGTACCGCTCTGGATCACGATGTTGAAGACGTGCTCGAAGGTGTCGGTCTGCGAGCCCTTACGGATCCGCAGCACCGGCCGGAAGGTGCCGGCGCTGGTGTAGGTGTGAGAGGTCACCGGCGCGGTGTTGCTGGAGTCCTCGAAGCTGCCGTTGCCATCCCAGTCGTAATCGTAGAAGTCGGGATCGCCGGTGGAGCTGTCGACGAAGGTCAGGGGAACGTTGGTCTCCCCGAAGCAAGTCCCGGCCTGGCAGAACGCCGAGACCTGGAAGCCAGCCTCCAGAGGCACGATGTTGTCGATCTGCACCGAGATCGAGGCGCTTTCGCGCTCTGTCTCAAGGCAGTTTCGCACCATCACACGGACTTGGTAGGTGCCCACCACGCTATAAGTGTGGGTCGGATTGGGCCCATCCACCGGGTCATCGGTCCAGCCGGTGTAGCCGTCGCCGAAGTCCCAATTCCACTCTGTCGCACCCGGCGCGTCCACGCTGAAGGTCACCGTGGCGTTGGGCGGCGGAGTCGGGAAGCCGGGGTAGGTGGGCGAGAAGGTTCCCGCCGCCGGCAGGGTCGGCGGCGCCTGAAGGGTGACCGCAGGGCTGCTCGCGATATCCGAGCCCGCGCCGTTGGACACCGTAACTTCTGCGGTGTAGGTCACACCGGTGGTGTCGGAGGGGTCGGAGGTCCAGACGAAGGGGTTGCCGCTGCCGGAAGCCACAACACCACCGCCGGTCTCGCTGACCTCCCAGGCGAAGTTGAGCGGCGGCTGCCCCGTCGCGCTCTGAGCGGTGAAGGTCACTGGCTGACAGAGCAGCGCCGGATTGGGGTTGGCGGTCACGTTGGGGATGTTGGGTTCCGCCGGCAGCACCGTCAGCGTCTTGTTGGTGCTGTCCGATCCGGCACCGTTGGTGACCTGCAAGTTAATAGTGCGGTTGCCCGAGGTGCCGAAGGTGATCCCCGAGGGATTCTGCTGCGTCGAGGAACCGGGACTGCCGTCGGCAAAGTCCCAATCCCAGGCTTGCGGCCCGCCCACGCTCTGGTCGACGAAGCTGACCGAGGTTCCGGGATAGACCTGGGCCGGATTCCAGCTGAAGTTGGCTACCGGCGGCGAGCCCCCGGTCCGCCGGTGAACGTCGAAGATCGCATGGCCAGCGCGGTAAAAGTGATCGCCGGAGAATTTGCCAGCGAAGGGCGCCACGCGGTTGAAGCCATGGAAGCCATTCTGGCGGTAGTACCACCCCCAATAGCTCACCGGCGCGCCGTTGATGACGCGAGTGCCCTGAGGGCTGATGTCCACCGGGTTGTTGGGGTTGCTGACATCGTAGAGGTACTCGCTCTGGTCACCGCTCTGGCAGAAGCTGGTGTCACCGAAATAGACGAAGGGAGTGTTACCGGTGGCGCGGCTGAAGGTCGCGGTGCCGTCGCCGCTGGAGGGCATGTTGCGGGACCAAACGGGGCCACCGGGGGAGCAGAAGCCACCGGTGATGCAGCTCACGTTGTAAATCCGGGCCTGGGAGTCGGTGCGCAGAGCGACATAGTAGCTCGCGCCCTCCTGCCACATGGCGACGCCGTAGACGCTGTCGTTGCCCAGGGCGTCCATCACCAACTGCGGCGCCGAAGGGTTCGCGACATTCCAGATCTCGATTCCCTTGGGATTGAATTTGGAGCTGACCACGATGAAGTTGCCAGCGCCGTCGATGAAGTGGGCGCGGGGGCGGGTGCCGATGCGCCCCTTGTAGACGCCGGGGCAAACGGTGGTGCCCGGCTGGCTCTCGGTGCAACGGGTGGCCAGTGCCTTGGCGGCGGTCATGTCATAGGCGTAGATGCCGCCGTCCCGGTCTCCGACCAGGAAGGCGTAATCGCGGGAGCCGATGGTAGCCGAGTAGACGCCTTCGCCCTCGCGGCTATTGCCAGTGTCCTGATACTTGACCACCGGCGACGACTTGTCGCTGGAGTCGTAGATCACCAAGCCGACGCCATAGACGCCGGCGACGGCAAATCGGTCCGCCTTGTTGGGCGGAGCATCGATGTCTTGGAAAATCGAGAACGCGTGTCCGTCACCGTCCCAGGCAAGGCCCAAGCTGTTGATGCCTCGGTCGAAGGTCGCGGACGGCCGGCCCGGGGTGCTCTGAGCGTTCCAGATCTGCACCCGCATGCTGGTAGCGGCGAAGACGTAGCCCTGCTCGATATCGAGGTTGTACCAGTAGGGGTTGTTCTCGAAGGAACCAACACCATCGAAGTTGGTGGAGTCGCGGTTGCCCGGAAGAGTGCCGGTGTCCGTCGGCTCGATCTCTCCCCACAGTTGTGAGTTCACTCCCACCGCAGGGGTGGCGTCAGAGCAGTAGTTGCAGGTGGTATCGCATCTTTGCGCCAAAGTGGAGGGACCAAGGGCGGCCGCGGCGGCAAAGACGATGAGGGAGAGGAGGAACCCTGCGAAGTTTTTTCTGGGTGAGTGAGTGGTCATAACCAACTTGGCTCCTGTGGATCGAAAACGCGAGCAGATCGAGAAGAGACGATGAAAAGAAGGCGACATGACGCTCGGCATCATGATGGCTACAGCGGACAGTAGGCTCTTCAAGAGTCGAGATGCTTTTATAGCAAAATCGACCGATTCACGCAAGCGGGGCCCGGAATCTCGCGAAGGGGCGGAACCCCCTCTGCAAAGCCTGACCTAGGGGGCTCCTGGGCTTTCTGACGAACCGAAGCTCGTCGCCGCTTGCGGGAGGGCTCTATGCTGCCACAGCTTAAAGCGCCCAGTCCAGCCCCGTCTTGGCTATTTTTGATCTGCCCTCTCGCGGGATAGTTGATAACCGTATCAACAAAGTGCTGCCGGCGGGAGATCTTCGCTGGAAGAAATTGGCGCCTTTTACCAAGTAACGAGGGAGGCGATGCGGACGACCGAGGGCAAAGGGAACAGGCCGGGAGATCGGATTCTTGGCGGAGAGGTATCGGAGCGAGCAATGGAAGAGCAGGAATCGCCCAAAGTGCGGGTACAGAAAGCTCGCTGAGAAGTCGGCCGCGGTGGGGCCGAAACAGACAAAAGGGGACGGACCCCGAAGGATCCGTCCCCTTTTCTTGTCAGGCTTTACCTAACTGGGTTTGTCTTACTCGACACCCAGCGGCAGGATCACGTCGCTCGGAGCGGTGGTGACCGTGAAGGTCTTGGCCAGCGCGCTGTCGAGGTGAACCGCCTGGTAACCAACGCTGAACAGGCCGGAGGCGCTGTGCACGGTGGTCACGAAGGACTGCTTGATCGGATCGACGACGCTACCGGTCGTGGTGTTGAGGTTCATGTAGAACCAACCGAAGTCGAAGATCGAACCGAAGTCGTTGGCGTCAGCCCGAGTCGCCTCGTAGGGGCAGGGAAGGACGCCTTCCAGGGTCGGCGGCGGCGAGAAGGGCGAGCCCTCCACGACAACCGGGTTCTCCTGCTCGTCGAAGATGACGATCTGGTTCTGGGACAGCGGGAACGGATCCACGGACACGGCGCCAGCAACGGCGGAGCCGCAAGTGAAGAAGCCGCTCTCGTCGCGACCGGTGTCGCGCCAGCAGACGACGTCAGTGTCGTCATCGAAGGCACCGACGGTACCGGCGAAGTAGCGGGCGGCCCAGGTGGTCGCCAGCGGCTCGCGGTTGTCGCTGCCGTCGTAGCCGACGTAACGGCCGTAGAAGGTGTAGTCGCCAGGCGTCCAGAAGCCGGTGTCGGTGGCCTCGATGTGGACGAGGGAATCACCCTGGGCGAACGCGTTCGGCACGTCGACCCAGAAGTAGTCGCCCCAAAGGACGTTGGCGTTGCCGGCGATGCCCTGACCGCCGTTCACGAAGTAACCGGGGCTGCCCGGGAACTCGAGGGAGCAGGCGTTGGCGACATCGACGGTCACGTAACCGCGGTAGACGCCGTCACCGTAGTCCACACCACCGCAGAGACCGCTGTTGGCGAAGCCGGCCGGAGCCGCACCGCCGGAGTGCAGGTTCTGGATGTAGGTGAGCAGCGAACCCGGGATGTTGGCCGGCAGCGGGAAAGCGCAAGCCGGGAAGTTGACATCCGCGAAGGAGAACTCACCCGGAGCGTTCGGGGAGATGGCGTCGTCGCCCGGGTCGAAGTTCGGGCCGGTCTGCGGGATCGCGCCGGTGGTGAACAGGTCGCCCAGGTTGATGGTCACGACGTCGAAACCGGTGAGGTAGACGTCGAAGTCAAGCGTAGGCCGGGAAAGGTCGGTCCACAGGGTGACGTGGGCCAGGACCGGGGCGGCCGAAGCGTTGTTGATCGAGAACAGGGTGGTGACACCGGCAGCCGGAGCGACCTCGAAGTACGGCAACAGCAGGGTAGCCGCAGGCACGGAGTCGATGGCGCCGATCTCGGCGAACGCCGAGCCGCCGAGCACGAGAAGCCCGACGATGGCGATAGAGGCGATGAACTTCCTCATTACTAACAGTCTCCAATTCAATTTTTTTTGGTCCCAACGACGGGACCCGGTAAAAACGCACTACGAAAGTCTTACGGCCACCGGACGGACACTATGCCCATCGGCGAACCTAATCTCGCAGTGAATCTCCTTCTCCTCTCAAAGACTAAGGGCGCATCACCTCCCGGTCAAAAACTCGAAAACCTAAAAGGTCTAGTGATCTTCTTGGTCAGCAGCCTCTCCCGCGGGCACCAGGTAAAAACAAGCACCTATTGGAATCCCGCAGTTAAGTCGGCTACTTCATGGAACTATAGGCCTTCCTCAGTCGACATGTCAAGGCCTTCGCTCGCTCCCAGATCTTTTTGCGAAGCCTCGGTTTGCGCAGAGTCAGCCGCAGCCTTCTCGGCCTGGGACGATTCGGTACGCCAAGCCATGATCGCTCCGGCGCTGGTGCAGGTGACGGGGAACTCCGTCATGGGCAGAGCCGAGCCCTCGTCGGCGAAGGCCGCCACGATTTCGTCCTTCCCGTCGCCATTGAGATCCGCCAAGCGCACTGCGTAACCCCGGCAGCCGCGGGCGCTGTGCAAAGAAGTGGCCGCTTCCCGCGTAAAGGTGCCCTTGCCGGTGCCCAAGAACACCATCACCCCGCCGTCACCGGTGGACACGACGATGTCCGCGTTCTCGTCTCCGTCGACATCACCGGTACCGAGCGCCCATAGGCTCAGCCGACTCTCCTCGAGGAAGAGAGTGCGCCGCTCCCAGGTATCGTCGGGGCGAGAGAACAGCACGTCGAGGCCGGTGCGCCAGAATTTCAGCTGCCAGCTGGCGTAACCGATGGCGATGTCGTCCCGACCGTCGCCGTCGAAGTCGGCAATCCCCACGGACTGGAGATAGGCGTTGGGGCGTATTTGATCCACCGTGTAGCGCTCCCACTCTCCGTCCTCGCTCCCGAGGTGCAGGATGTTCTGACGCCCCAAGAGATTCGAAGAGGTCACCAGGTCCAGGCGCCCGTCGGCGTTGACGTCGCCATAGGCGAGGTAGTCCCCGAACAGCCCGGAGGTCTTCTTGTCGGCGCCGAGGCGCTCCCAGGTGCCGTCCCCGTGATTGAGATAGACGGCGACCCCAAAGGCCTGGGAAGAGACCATGCCGGTGGTCTTGTCGCCTTTTTGCCCGGCGGGCCGGGGGCCCTCCCCCGCGGCCAAGATGTCGATACGACCGTCGCCGTTCCAGTCCGCGAGCTCGATGGCCCTAGTGGAAAAGCCGGAAGCGTCGGAGCCAGCGCCGGGAACCTGCAGATCGAGGCCCTCGCTCCACACCTCGAAGACACCGGGGCTGCTCTGGCGAAGTGCCAGCAGCCCCCGCAGGTGGAAACCGAAAGCCAGGTCGGTCAGGCCGTCACCATCGAAATCGGCAGCAGCGGCGTCACCGTAGTCGTAGGGCGCCCGGGGATAGCGGGCCTCGCGCCAGAGCTTCCAATTGCCCTCGCCGTCCCCGAGGAAGATGCGGGGCACCGGAGCCCCCTTGCGGGCCGGGCCGTGAACGATGTCCAGATGACCGTCGCCGTTGACATCGGCGATGTCGAAACCGTTGCGCCACATGCCCCGGCGCGGCAACCCCTGATCGAAGGGGATGTAGGTCAAGCGGTCGCTCTCCCCCACCTCGACCTGGTAGCTGGCGGCGACGGCCGCTTCCTCCTTGGCTCGCCGGGCCTCCACCTCTTCTCGGGTGAACCCAGGGCGGTGCTCGCGGGGCTTGTAGATCTTGATGTAGAGGTTCTCGTCATCTTCTTTGACCAGATCGAAGATGAACCAATGCTTGTAGCGCACCTGGTTCTCTCCGTAGTACTGGTAGGTCCCCTCTTTCTTCGGCAACTTCTTGACGAAGTACTCCTCACCCTCGTCGTCGGTAAGCCATTTCCCGTCCTCCGGCTCCAAGGAGCCGAGGTCGTCCATGGGGTCCTCTCCCCGCTGCATCCCCATTTGGCCTTCCGCGGGAAGCGCCAGGGGCAGGGCGAAGAGCGCACTGAGCAGGAAAGCCACGACGGCGATTCGGCCGCGCAGCGGCCAAGTCGAGAGGGCTGGAATCATGGATCGTCTCCCTTGCTGGAGGGCCCGAAGCGCGTCGGGCATTGAAAGCTGAGGTGGCTGGATGGTCTGCGGAGCTATGCTGTTTTGCGATATTCGCTTCGGCGAGGTCTCCGGCAGCAGCGATGGGCTTGAAGCCGCCGCCTCCAGAGGGCGAATGGTAACAGAAGCAGCTTCGAGGTCAAGCACCGTCGCCTCTCCGCCTTCACTGTGCGTCGAGAGTGGCGGCCCCCGTTGGCGGCTGAAGAACGAAGAAGACAGGATTGCGCCGAGCAATAGGATAATGGCATAATCCATAAATTCCTCCCGGTGCGCGGGATCGACTTGCTTGAATGAACTGGAACGCGCGCTTGTCGCGACCTCCGCAGATCGCCCCCCCATGGCTGATCGAAGGAGTCTTTATGTGCTGGACCTCGAAACTCTTTGCATGCGCTGTACCCAAAGCCCGGCCGGCCTCCCGACGACGGCTGACTCTGGCTGCAGTCTTGATTCTGACGGCTTCGGCAGCGCTGCCGGCGGTGGCTCAGAACTGCGACACCACCTGCAATTACTGTGATTTTGCCACTCCCGCCGTACCGGTCCCGTCGGCGCTGTGGAACGGCCTAGAGCCCGCCTCCACAACGACCCTGCCGGGCAATCGCGACTCCACCGACTTCAACGGCGTGGGCAGCTTCGAGCTGAACCCCTACTGGCTGTCGCTGGATGTAGAGCAGAATTTCGTCTTTGCTGCCACCAGCATGCGCTTCCAGATTTGGGATGCCCGCTTCAATCCCGGCTCCCCCTCCGCTCTCCTCGATTCGGGCATCAACAGCCTGCCGTTCAACTGGACTCCCGACGCTCACGCCTTCTCGGTCTTCACCGACATCGACGCTCCGCCCGGCAAGGCGGACCGCGTCGCCATCGGCGGCGTCTATGGCCTCGGCGTCGCCATCGTAGATACCAGCATCAAAGACACTCCGAGGATCAAGTACCAGGACACCGGCACCCTCGCCAGCCGCGAGGTGCGGGCCGTCTACACCACCACCATCGACTCCCGCGACTATGTCTTCGTCGCCGCCAACCGCGAGGGTGGCGTCTTCGCTTACGACATGACCGCCGCCATGAACCTCACCGGCCGCTGCAACGAGAACCAGCCCGGCACCACCTTCTGCCCGGGGATCTACCTCGGCAAGATCGGCTCGCGCATCCGCGCCAATTACCTTGACGGCGCCGGCGACTTCATCGTTCTCAGCTCCACCTTCTCGCCCCGCGGCTTCGAGATCTGGGACGTCTCCAACCCGTCCCAGCCCTCGATGGTGATGGACGCTTTGAGCGGCGACAGCATCTACGGTGTCGCGCTCTGGCAGGACGGCGCCGACTACTACCTGGCCGCTCGCACAGACACCCAGGCGCGCATCTACGATGTCTCCTGCATCACCGATGGCTTCTGCTCTCCCGGCTCTCCCATGTGGTCCCGGAGCATGGATCCGGTGGGCGACCCGCTGGTGACCTTCAGCCGCTCCACCGGCGATATTCCGTTCCTCTATTTCGGCGACAGCGGCTATTGCCAGAGCGGCAACCAGAAGGAATGGCTCTACGACGTTCGCAATCCCTCTTCGCCGACGGATATCAGCCCCCAGGGCACCGTGGTCATCAACGGCGCACCGGTGAGCTATTGGGGCTGGTATTACCGTCAGAACGGAGTCCACGGCTTCAATCGGGTCGCGCCGCGAGTGGGCAAGTTCTCCGGCGACTATTTTTTCCGCGCAGGCCATGCCATCTTCGACGTCCACCGGCGCACCGGCGGCGCGCCGCCGAACCCGGACTTCACCTGGACCCCGGCGCAGATCTATCCCGGCACCCAGGTGGACTTCTTCGACTCCAGCACCGGCGGACCGACCGCTTGGGATTGGGACTTCCTCCCCGACGGCAATCCCGGCGGCTCGACCAGTCAGAACCCGGCCAACATCGCCTTTGACGGCGCCGGCAGCAAGACCGTCGCTCTCCAAGCCAGCAACGGAGCCGGCAGCAACAGCACCCAGAAGAATCTGACGGTCTTGGAACCGGAGCCGGTGGTCACCGGCGTCGCCTCATCGCCCAACCCGGCACTGCTCTGCCAGCCGGTGACCTTCACCGCCCAGAATGTCACCGGGCAACCGCCGCTGACGTTCAGCTGGCAGATCAGCCAGAACGGCGGGGGCGTGGTGGCCTCCGGCGGCAACGTCAACCCCTTCGTGTGGACCTCGACGCCGGGGCAGACCACCGGCACCACCTACACCGCCGAGGTCACGGTCACCAACTCCGCCGGCATCGACACCGCGACCTCCGCGGCGGTGACCCTGAATCCACTGGATCCGCTGCCCGCCAACGGCGCCTTCACGCCCACCTACGACGGCCAGCCGGATCCTCCGGCCACCGGCACGGTGCAATTCCACGCCGGCGTGTCCGGAGCGACGGAGTGGAATTGGAGCTTCGGCGACAACCCCGGCGGCGGCCCCAACAACGACGGCTTCGAGGGCTGGACCAGCGACCCCGTCGACGGCCCGAATCCGGTTCACACCTATGACGTCGCCGCCACCTACGACGTCCAGGTGATGGTGCGCAACTGCGCCGAGGTGCCCCGCACCAGCGCCATCTTGGCGGTGGACGCGAGCAACGCGGAGCCGGTCATCGCCGATTTCCGCGCCTCGCTCTTCTGCGCCGCCGGAACTTGCTTCGCCGACGTCAACGTCCCCATCACCTTCATCGACGAGAGCATCGGCGAGCCGGATTTCTGGGACTATGACTGGGACGGCGACGGCAGCTTCGAGGACGAAGACAATCCCGCGCCGGTGACTCTCTTCACCTACACCTCCACCGGCACCTTCCACCCGCGGCTGCGGGTCCGCCGCAACTCCGCCTCGGACATCTACGAGGGCCATCCGATCATCAACGTCGGAGGAGCCCCGGAGCCGTCGGTGACCGTCACCGGCCCCACGACCGCCGACAGGGGGCACGCGGTGACCTTCAACGCCTCCACCACCAACTGCACCCCCAACGCCGACGGCTGGACCTGGACCACCTCCGGAGGCGTCGGATCCTCCAGCACCTCGCAGTTGACGGTGGCTTGGTTCTCCAACGGCGCCAAGACCGTTGAGGTCTCCAACAGCGCCTGCGGCGCCGCCAGCGACAGCTTGACGGTGAACGTCAGCGGCAGCGCGACGGTGGTCTTTACCGACGGTTTCGAGGCAGGGACCTTGGGCGGCTGGACCACCAGCGTCACCGACAACTGATCAGCCTGCCGTGCGCGAAACGCGGCGAGAGAGCGCGATGAGCACCGGACACCTCGCCGGTGTTCAACGTGCGATGAGCACCGGCTAGATTTCGTCGGCGAAGCTGGGCTTCAAGCGCAAGAAGAGAAATAAGCCGAGAGCAGCCGAAGCCACCGACCAAAGCGCCAGCAGCAGCACTCCCGAAGGGTCCACCGGCGGGCCGCCGAGGAAGGCAGCCCGATACAGGGCCACCAAGGCGGTCAGGGGATTGGCCTCGATCCAGGGCAAGAAGCGCTCGGGCACCAGGCTCATGGGATAGACGATGGGGGTGAAGTAGAACCAGCCGGTGAACACCATGGTGACCACCTGCGCGGTGTCGCGGAAAAAGACGTGGACCGCCGACAGGAGGAGCCCCAGGCCGAGGGTCAGCGCCAGCTGCAGCGGCAGGGCCACCAACAGCAGCGGCAGGCCCGTGAGCACCAGCTCACCCATCAGCACCAGGACCACGACGAAGATCGCCGCGGCGATGGCTTCGTGGAGCAAAGCCCCCAACGCCACCGCCAGGATCAGCAGCTCGGAGGGGAAGTTGAGCTTCTTGACCAGGCTGGCGTTCTCGGTGATCGCCGTGGACGCGCGGACAATGCCCTCGTGGAAGGCCGTCCAGGGCAGCAGCCCGCAGAAGAGAAACACGCCGAAATTGTCGGTGCGTTCTCCCAGCGGCGAGATCTTCATCAGGCTACCGAAGATGAAGCTGAAGAGGAGGAGCTGCCAGAGAGGCTGCACGAAGGACCACAAAAAGCCCAGGACGCTACCAGCGTACCGGCCACGGAAGTCCCGACGCACGAGCTCGCGGAGAAGAAAGAGGTGTTGGGTCAAGACCGATGGCTCCCGAGGCACACCGCCGCCGCTCCGGAGTCTCTACCGCCGGGCGCCGCGGGCTGAAAGCAGAAGAGCCAGCGGCCGATAAAAAACCGCTGGCTCGGACGAATGGTTCAACCGCTACCGCCCCCTCGAGGCGCGAGTCAGGGGAGGCTAGCAGATCAAGCTAGCTGGACGAGACTAGCCGGGCGGGCGTTGCTCAGCGCCGCTGGAGACGTTGCCGGAGCAGCTGGCGGGCCTGCTCGAGATCGAAGCCCTCGTCCAGAGGCACGGCCCGCACGTCCGACCAAATCGCACCGCTGGTCTCGCGATAGCGCAGCTCCTCGCCCTCGGGCCAGGCCACCATGCCCTCCTCGCCATCCTCCGACACCAACAAAGCGGCGTCGCCGCCGACGTCCGGAGCTTCGCGGTCGGAGACCACGTAGACCCGCAAGAGGTGATTGACCAGAGTGTCCGGATCGAGCTCGACGGCGCTGCCGATCTCCACCAGGCTAAGGCGCGAGGCGACGAAGTTGCGGTCCAGGCCATCGGTGCCGAAGAACCGCGAGCCGACCTCGATGATCATGCCGCCGACTCCCCCGGCCAAGCTCTGCAATCCGACGCCGGGGCCGTCACTGGCCAGGGCCTCTTCGAGCACCGCCTCCTGCGCCACCGAGGCGAAGTAGAAGCGTACGCCGGGATGGAACTCACGGCCCGTCTCGATGATCATGCCGCCGACGCCGCCGGCGAGGGACTCAACGCTTCCGGGACCGACGATGCCGACCCCTTCGTCGAGGATGAAGTCGCGAACGTCGCGGGCCAAGGTGCCCAGGGCAAAGGGCAGCATGCGCAGCTCGATGCTCAGCTGGCGACCGGTGGCCATGTTGACGAAGCCGGCGATCACCGATTGATTGTCGACTCCGGCGGCGAGGGTCGGAGCGCTGATGGAGGTCGCGCCCTTGTCCCCCGGCGTCGTGGTGGGGTCGAAGTCGTTGAGCACCATCCGCGGCGCCTCGCCGACGTAGGCGCCGTCTTCCAGCACCAGCGGCGAGTACAGCACTCGCTCCCCCTCGGCGGCATCCTCGGCCCACAGCAAATGCAAAACGGTGCGGGCGGTGCTCCGCAGCACTCCAGTGTCGGGGTCCGGCTTGGCCATACGATCCCGGGTGACCAAGAGCTGCGGCGCTACGGTCAGGTCGCCCATGGCCTCCAAGCTCACCGGCTCGGACCACTGATCCTCTACCAATCCGGAGACCCGCAGCTCGACCGGGCCTTCGGCAGGGATTCGGGACCAGACGACATAGACCGTGCCGGCCGCCTCTTCCAGCACCAGGTTGGCGGATTCTTCCTGCGCGGCATCACCGGTGTCCGCCACCAGCAGCCGACGAATTTCCGTGTCCTCGGGAGTCTCTCCCGGCTGACGAATCTCCAGGGCGAGCACCGGCGCATTGGCCGCCGGACCTTTGACCCCGGTGAAGAGATCGCCACGGCGACCGCTGAGCAGGGTGTAGAGAGTCCCCTGGTGGTCGAGCACCGCGGTGGACTCGGCGGCGAGAGCCGTCCCGCAAACCACGAGGGCGAGGCCGACGGCGAAAAGCGTAGTCAGAAGGGGGTAGCGCTTGAACATCTTCATGCCTTCAGATTCACCATGCTGCGGGCGTCCACCACCATCAGCATGTCGGGCAGATAATCAGCGTCAGGGTAGTAGACCTCCTGAAGCCGGGAAAAGTATCGGCGAGCTCCGAAGTCATCGCCGGCGAGCTTGGCCGCCTCTCCCAGCAAGAAGAGGGCCGACTTCTGGGTCGAACGGTCCTCGAAGCGCTCCGCCATCTCCAGCGCCCGGCGCCCGTGGCGCAAGGCCGCCCGATATTTGTCCACTTCCAGATAGGCGAAGCAAAGGCTGACTCGGGTGATCATCTCGAACCACAACTCGCCGGTGCGGCAGAGGGTGCGCAGGCTCTCGAAGAGCGCCTGGAAGCCTTCCGGCACCGACCCGCGGATGATCTTGCAGTAACCGTAGTTGTCGAGGATGACTGCGCGCCGGCGGCGATGATCTTCCGGCAACATCCCCAAAGCCTGTTCGAACTCCGCCTCCGCCTGCTCGAAGTAGCTCGAGGCGAGCAACGCCAGCCCAATGCCGTTGTGTGCCGCCGAGACCAATCCGGCCTTGCCAGCCCGCTCGCCCTCTTGCCGGGCGACGCCGCCATAGAACAACGCCTTGTCGGCGTCTTTGCGCAGCAGATGAGCCCGGGTCAGGTTGTAGGCGGCGAGGAAGCGAATCTCCGGGTCCCGATTGCGCAACAACACCTTGCCCAGCTCGCCGAGCTCTCGCCGGCTGCTGCCCAGCTCGATGGCGACTCGACAGCGGTTGCACAGGGCCCGATCCACCAAATTGGAATCTCCGAGCTCCCCCGCCAGCGCCAATGCCCGGTCGAAGAGGCTCAAGGCCTCGCGCAGGCGCCCTTCGCGCATGCAGTCGAGAGCCTGCTCCTTGATCGCCTCGTAGTGGCTTGGCGGGCTCATGGCGTCGTTGGCCTGCATGCTGGGCTTACTGGCTTGGAGCTCGGCATCCTGGCGTTCGGTCGATCGGGGCTCTGTTGATTGGGGCATGGGCCTCAGCTTTCTTCACCCGAGAGGGCTGTGCTCTTGGAATTCCCGGTTTTTGGAATCCCGTAGACGGATCTCTCCGCTCTTTTTAGGCTGCTCGAGAAAGTGGATCCTCGATGGGCTGCCGAAAAAATCTGCCTGCGAGACTCGTCCATTCCTGTCGAGCTCCGGCCGAAACATTGCGGCGCCGCATAGCACAGCAGCTCTCAATACTCTCCCGCTCGTCGCGAGGCTGTCAATTGCTGCGAAACTCGATGACTCACTTCATGCTACGACAGCATCTCGGAGAGTGTCAACGATTCTTCCGCAAACTCCTCCCGACTAGCTCTAGTTTATCAGGCGCAGTAAGCTTCGTTGAGCACGACCGGAGCGCCGGTGGGCGGGAAGACGGGGCTATGGGGTTGACACATAGCCCGCGCGCCCTTAAACTCCGTACTCTCTAAGTCTATCCGCTCAGTGAACTCCACGCCCCCGGGCACCGGAACTGAGCGCGAACGTTTCGAGCATGGAAGTCTTGAGCGAAGGCAGAACGCTATGACCCAGAAAATCCGCCAGGTACAGCTCGTCGGTCAGAAGATTCGTCAGCTGCGCAAACAGCGCAGCCTGACCCAGACCGAGCTCGCCGGACGAATCGGCATCCAGCAATCCGACCTCTCCCGCATGGAGAAGGGCGAATATCGGGTCAGCCTCGACACGCTGTTCAAGATCCTGGCGCAGTTCGGCATGGGCATCGGCGAATTCTTCGACGAGATGGCCCAGGACAGCTTCTCCGTTCGAGACGTCAACCTGGTCAACCAATTCAACTCCCTGCCCCAGGATGCCCAGCGGGAAGTGAGTGAGTTCGTGGCCTTCAAGCGAGCCCAAGCCCTCACCGACGGCACGGAGCCGGCGGCGCCCCGCGAGGCCGACCGCAAGGAGCAAAAGGCATGAGTGTCGTCAGCTTCCCGCAAGCCAACGAGCCCGTCCACCCGAATTCGGGCCGACCGCAACACCCCCTGCTCTCGGACGAGCTGCCGGGGCTGGAGCATCCGGAGATGGTTGCCGGCGACACTCGCGAGGTTTATGAAAGCCTCCGTGAAGCTGGCCTGGACGCCCTCAACGGCGGCCACTTCGGCGAGGCTTATCGGCTCTTCGACGAGGCCTTGGAGACCGCTCGCCGCCTCGGCGACAGCACACTCCAGGACCGGGCTTTCTGCAACCGTGCTGCCGTGGCCATCGAGATCATGGATCCCCAGGAGCCGCTCCAGCAGTTGCGCTGCATTCTCACCGCCCGGAAGGATCTGGAGAACAGCCGTCTGGCCGCCTACAACATCGCCCGCATCCACGAGCGGACCAAGCAGTACAAGAAGGGCCTGTTCTACGCCCGCACCGCTCTGGACCTCTCCGAGCTGCTGGGCCGGCCGGATTGGATCGCCTCCAGCCACAACCGCATCGGCAACCTGTTGATGGCGGAAAGCTACTTCGAGGAAGCCTGCACCGAGTACGACGTGGCTCTGCGCCTGTTCGAGCCCATGCCCAGCGTGCAGCGCGCCATTCTGCTGGAGAACGTTGGCTACTGCCGAGTCGTCCAAGGCCGCCTGGAAGAGGGCTTCGAGCTGCTCTACCGCGGCCTGCGCATGCTCCGCCGGCTGAAGGCCCGCGGCTTCCAGGCATACCCGCACCTCAGCCTCTGCTACGCCCACATCGAGGCCGGTCGGCATCGCGACGCCCTACGCCATGGCACCCGGGCTCTCGCCCTGGCCCATCGCGTGAGCGACTCCGAGTCGATCAAATATGCCCTCTTCCTGCTCGGGGAAGCCGCTAATCTGAGCGGCGACGCCGAAACGGCCCGGGACTACCTCCTGGAGCTGCAACGGGAGTACTACCCGGACTCGCCGGAGATCGTCAATTTTCTGCTCGCGGTGGACATCCGCCCGCTGATCAACATCAAGGCCTAACCCAGTGCGCTTTTCTTCCCTCTTCGTTTTCGCTCTCATCGGCCTGCTCCTCGCCGGCGCTACCGGCGTCTCCGCCGCCCCGGCGGCGGAGCGCGGCCAGATTGCCCTGGGCTCCGAAGGCGAGCTCTATTCGGTGTTCTCCGGAACCTACGGCGAGCTCTTCCCGCAGAGCAGCGGCGCCGCCGCGGAAGCCTCGGTTCTGGCCCTGGAGATCGCCCAGCCCGGCGCTGAGACCCGCCGACTCCTGGTACCCGGTACCGACGACGCGTTCGGGGATCTCGAAGGCTCGTCCTCGCTGGTCTTCGAAGATCGCTCCGGCACCGTCTTCCTGGTGTGGGAGAGCCGGCGCAACGTCATCCACCGGATGCTCAACCTGATCAGCTTCGACGGTGAGACCTGGTCCGAGCCGCTGGTCATCATGAGCAACTTCTTCGCCCTCAAGGGCTCGCCGCGGCTGGCCATCACCCACGACAACTACACCGTGGATGTGGATGGCGAGCCGCAGTCCCTGCACCGGGCGGTGCTGCACCTGGTGTGGTGGGAGGAAGGCGCCGACGAGACCGAGGTCCTGTACTCCCCCATCGTGCTGGACAACGGCTCCTACCCCAACACCGAGCCTTTGATCTTCCGCCTCAACGACTTCCACATGGTTGACGACGGCGGCCCCTTGGCGGCGGTGACGGAAGACTTCGCCCGCATGCCCACCCTGCACTCGGGCCTGGAGCATCGCTCCGTGGTGATCGGCTTCACCGACGCCTCCAGCGGCCGCTTCCTTTCCCTGGAGATCACGGTGCTGCCGGCGGAGCTGGGGCTGCTGGCGGACGGCGTCGAGCAGACCATTCTCGACAGCGGCTTCAAGTTCGATAGTGGGGATCTGGAAGCCTTCGCCGGTACCATCCGCGGCAACATCATCGACATCGGCCGCAACCTCAACCAGCAGAACGTCTCCTTCCTGGGCGGCGGCATTCGCGGCAACATCATCGACATCGGCCGCGAGTGGACCGGCGCCCTGGAGTCCTTCGCCGGCACCATCCGCGGCAACATCATCGACATCGGCTCCAACCTCTTCGGCGGTGAGGTCACTCGCCTGTACAACGCCGACGACTTCCACATCACCGAGGTGCCCACGCCGGACGCCGCGCCACCCCAGGCTCTGAGCCACATCCTGAGCATGCGCGTGGTGACCGACCGGCCGCTGCCCGCCCTCGCGGACCCGGCTTCCGCCATCTTCGTTTCCGAGTCCGGCCAGAACGTGCTCATCGCCTGGGAGGGCGAGGACGAGCTGCTCTACGTGGAAAGCGCCGGCGAGGAGTGGACCACCGTCCGCTCTCTGCCGCTGGGCGACCACATGGATGCGGGCGACGGCTACCGGATCCTCGAGTCCCGCACCAGCACCCGCTGAATCCAGCGGACCTTCCGCCGTCGGCTAGCCCCTTACCTGGCCGCGCTACCGAGCCCGCGATCGATCGCGGGCTCGTCGCTTTTTGGGGCCCGTTCTGAGTTGAAGATTCTCGCAGGCGTCAGAGGCGGACGCTGATCTCAGAGCTGTGCCGGATCGATCACCGGCCGGCCATCGACGGCCAGAGGCTCGGCGATGGGCTGAACGGCGATGAGGCGCCCACCGTGGCGTGCCAACGCAGCCTCCACCGCCGGACGGGCGGAAGGCGGGCAGAGTACCGCCAGGCAGCCTCCACCACCGGCTCCACAGGCCTTGCCACCCCAGGCACCGGCGCTGGCAGCGGCGCTCAGCATGTCCTCGATCTGCGCGGTCGAGACACCCTCCGCCAGCTGCCGCCGATGACTCCACTCGTCGCTCACCGCCCGCCCCACCGCCGGTAGATCCCCCGCCTCGAGCGCCTCCGCCACGCGGCTGGCGGCAGCGGCGATACCTTCGAAATGCCGCAGGACCTCCGCCTCCCCGTCCAGCCGCCGACGCACGACCTGCCAGTTGCTGCCGGCGGAGAAATGGCTTTGGCCGGTGTAGGCCACTACCAGGCTGCGCCCCAGAGCCGGCAAATCGACTCCCTCCAGGCGCCGGACGACGATGCCGCCGGGGGGATAGCGGATCTCCAGAACGCCGCCCAGCTGCGCCCCGAAGTGATCCTGGGTGCCGGTGGGCAGGGACATCAGCTGAGCCTCCAGATCCCGCGCGACGGCGGCACGCTCATAGGGCGAGGCGGTGGGCTTGCCCAGCGCTGCATCCACCGCTGCCAGTAGCGCGACCACCAACGCCGAGCTGGCTCCTAGACCGCCGCCCCGGGGTGACGCGCTGGCGAGGCGAATCTCCATCGGAGGCAGGTCCAAAGCCTCCGCCACGACCCCCACCAACGAGGTCTCCGGCCGCTCCAGCAGCTCCCGCCGATGCTCGCATCGATGCTTCTCGTCCCCTTGGAGCACCACCCAGCCTCGCTCCACCCGGCGTAGCTCCACCGTCGCCGGTAGATCGATGGAAAGGTTGACGGTGGCCGCGCCGGGATGCAGCAGTCCCAGGGGCCAGATATCCAGGGTGCCGCCGGCGAGATCCACGCGGCACCAGGCGCGGGCGGTGGTGGTCATGCCGGCGAAGGTTGGCTCAGCGAGCTGTGGAGGCTTGAGAAGAAGATGCGGTGGTGGCCGATTCCGCCTCCGGAGTGGAGCGCAGACTCGCCAGCTGTGTCGCGCCGGCGGTCTCCAGCGGCGTGACGGTCCCCGACTCGAGGCTCCGCCGCAGCACGTCCCGCCAGTCGATGTACTCCGGCAGATCTTTTTGTGCGATGGGCCGCGCCGGAACGCTCTTGATGTTTAGCGGATTGAGGTAGCGACCGTGGTGCTTGACCCGGTAGTCGAGATGCGGGGCGGTGGACAGACCGGTGGAACCGACGAAGCCGATGACCTGCCCCTGGGTGACCCGGCGGCCGGGGCGAATGCCGTCGGCGAATTTGGACAGGTGCAGATAAGCGGTCTCGTAGTCGTTGGGGTGGCGCACCTTGATGGTGCGACCGCCACCGCGATTCCAGCCGGCGAAGGAAACGGTGCCGCTGGCGGTGACCCGCACCGGCGTACCCCGCGGGGCTCCGTAGTCGACGCCATAGTGGGGGCGGTAGACCTTGAGCACCGGATGGAAGCGGCGGTGGGTGAACTGAGAGGTCACTCGCGAGTAACGCATGGGGGAGCGCAAGAACATCTTGCGCAGCGGCCGGCCCTCACCGTCGTAGTAGCCGCCGTCCTCGCCAAAGGCAAAGGCCTCCAGCACGCTGCCGCGGGTCTCGTAGCGCAGCGCCAGGAGCTTACCCGGTCCGCGATCCTGGCCGTCCAGGTAGACGTGCTCGTAGAGAGCCTGGAAGCGATCTCCCAGCCGCAGGTCGCGGGTGAAGTCCAGATCCCACTGCAGGGCATCGGCCATGCGATACGCGAGGGTCGCCGGGCCCCCGGCGAGCTGGATGGAACCCTCTAGCGAACCCTCAAGCTCGCCGGAAATCACCTGCAGGTGCACCCGACGCTCGAAGGGATGCCAAACATCCCGCCAGCCGCTGTCGCCGACGGCTCGTTCGATGCGAATGCGGCCGCGGTTGGCGACGGCGACCTGAAAGGCCTCCAGCTGACCCTGCTCGTCGAAGAAGACGGAGTAGGGGTCCCCGGCGCGCAGGCGCCGCAGGTCCACGTGATCGGCGAGAGTGGCTCCCAGCTCCCGAGCCGGCGCCCCCTCGACGCCGAAGCGCGCTAGCACCGTGCCCAGAGTCTCGCCGGGGGCAAAGGTCTGGATCAGGGGAACGCGGGAAGTGTCGAAGCTTGCGGAGTCCTGGGGATGGGGAAGATGGCGGGCGAGGGTGGCGTCAAATCGGGGGGCCTGAGCCAGCGGGCTCAAGGCCTCGGTCTCGGCTTGGAGCCGTGTCGTGCTGGAGTGCAGCCACAAACCGGTGATCAAAAGTGCGAGAGCAACCCCGAAGCGCAGAAGATTCTTAGGGTGCAGGACATTCTTCCGGTGTCGTGCCATCGTCTTCACCATTTCCTCCAACGGCCTCCTCCAATGGGCTGCTTGGGCGGGCTCTTCCCCTGGGCTGGTTCCTCGAGCTCTTAGGACGAGCTCTTCACGAGCCTCTACATCTTCGGGAAAGAAAAGAACCGGCTTGCCGAACCGGGAAATGGTAGCACAAGAATTTGGTCAAAGGCGCCACAAAGCCCCTATTTCAGGCAATTTGCGAGCGCTCAGCAAATACTCAGACTGTGTAAATCTTGGCGAACTGGGAGAATCAGGACCCGCCGAGGGCGTCACCGATGGTCCGGTGGAAGTCCGCTGGCAGACCGCCACGGTAAGCCACCGAGCCCTGGCGCAACACCAAAAGGCTGGGAAGGGTGGTCACGCCGTGACGCTTGGAAAAGGTGCCCTCGGCATCGAGATAGGTGGGAACCGAGATGGAGCGGCGGGCCAGAAACTCCCGCACCGCGGCTCGATCTTCCTGGAAGCTGATGGAGACCACCCGCGCCCGACCGCCCCAGCGGTCCGCGATCTGATTGATCGAGCGGTCGATGTCGCGGCACCGGGGGGACCAGGAGGCCCAGACCACCACCACCGCATCGCCAGCGCTCAGACGGCCTGTGGCGAGTTCCCCTCCATCGGCCCCCGGGAGCACCAAGCCGGTCTGCCCCTGCGCCGGGTGGACCGGCAGCAAGGTCAGCACCAGGACCACCAGCGCCCACGCCGAAAGCCACGAGCTGCGGGAGGGGAGCTTGCGCTGGAGCCGGGAGATCAAGGGTTTGGAATCGCTGGGTGGGTGTCCGAAAGGCTGCGCTCGCCTCCGCTACGCTCGTCGGGCCCCCGGCCCTTGAGGCCCCGATCTTTGAGGCCCCGATCCTTGAGGCCCCGATCTTTGAGGCACTTTCGGATGCGGTCCTCCAGAGCACGGGGCGCCTGACAACGGCACCCGGGGCTTCGCCGAATCGCCTCTACACAGGCGACGATGATGGCGCGACGCTGACTGCAAGCGGCGCAGACTCGAAGGTGCGCTTCATATTCCTGCCGCGCCCCAGCGTCCATCTCGTTGTCCAAGCACAGGAAAGTCGCGTCGATGATCCGCTTACACTCCATACCCAATCCTCTGCTCGCGTCGTTCGCAGGCTTCGAGCTCTCTATCGATGACCTAAGACTCGGTGATCTAAAACTCAGTGATCTATGACTCGGTTGCTTCAGATTCTTCCAGGGGTCGTCTATCCGATGCTGCGAGGGCGCCGGCTTGTTGACCCGATTCTCTACTCTAAACGATGGCTTGGGGGCGGGATATTCCGCTCT
Organism: Acidobacteriota bacterium; assembly: GCA_034211275.1. Classification (NCBI taxonomy): domain Bacteria; kingdom Pseudomonadati; phylum Acidobacteriota; species Acidobacteriota bacterium. Next base: position 46,443 of record JAXHTF010000010.1, on the reverse strand, counting down.
TGTTGGAATCCTCCGAGAAGGCTGGCCATCCCACCCGGCGCCGGAGGCCTCCCCGGGGCGCCCCATGCCGATCTGTGACCGAGACGCGCCTCGCTTTGCCAAATCGGCATCGGCTCGGCGTGAGGATCGAGAAAAGGAGGGTGCCCGACGGACCCGCCGGGGCTGGTGACGAAAGCGGCTCAGGTATCGCCGTTGCGGCTGCGCATCTTCGCCGGCGGCTCGCCGTCGCGCAAATATCCATGCTCCCGAGCATATTCGAGCATCGCGGCCTCCAGCAGACGACGACCACGGTAGAGGCGACTCATCACCGTCCCCACCGGAACGTCGAGGATGCCCGCGATCTCTTTGTAGCTGAAGCCTTCCAGGTCCGCCAGCAGCACGACCATGCGAAAGTCCTCCGGAAGCTCTTCCAGGGCGCTCTGGATGTCTTCGTCCAGAACCCCGGCGACCAGCTCTTCCTCCGGGTCCTTGATGCTGCGGATGACCTCTTCGCTGACCAGGCTCTCGAAAGACCCCTCGATCTCACCGAAATCCGTTTCCGGCGGCACTTGCTGGCGCTTGCGATACGCATTTATGAAGGTGTTCTTCATAATTTTGAACAGCCAGGCCTTGAGATTGGTGCCTTCCTGGAACTTGTCGTAGTACTTGTAGGCCTTGAGGTAGGTCTCCTGGATCAGATCCTCGGCGTCCTCGGAATTGCGCGTCATCCGGTAGGCGGTGTTGTACAGCGCGTCGAGGTACGGCATTGTCGCGTCCTCGAAATTCCAGGCTCGCGGCTGGTTGTCCTGGTATTCGATCTTTTCGGCTGAGGTCATACAAAAGCTCCCGTCCTCAGTATACGCACAACCGGTGCCAGCAGTTTTGCTCGTCTCGTTACGGCGGCGCAAAACCCTTGATCGTCCGCTCCAGAGGTCGCCGGCAGCCGCTTCTCGTCCTCACCGGAGGACGCCCGAGAAGCTGCCGGCAAGCTATCGAGACGGCTCTCGGAGAGACCCGTCTCAGCGACGGTGAGATATGCTGAGCGGCGAAATTTGCAATCGACCGGGACTCTTGCTCCAAGTTCGGGGCCTCCTCCGCCATCGCTGTCATGACCTCAGCCCATCCCCCCACCAGCTCGACCCTCGGAGCTCCGCCGTCTCAGGAACGGCTGCTGGAGCTCATCGACGCCCTCGCCGGCCAGCCGGTAGTGATGCTGGTGGACCTGGTGGCGGATCACTTCATCACCGGAGCTCCCAAACGCATCAGCCGCGAGGCTCCGGTGCTGATCCTCAGCTACGAGAGCGAGAGCGTGATTCCCGGCGGCGGCGCCAACGCCGTCGCCAACGTCCGCGCCCTGGGAGGGGAACCGCGGCCGGTGGGGGTGGTGGGCGACGACGCCAGCGGCCAACGCCTGCTGCAGGTCTTCGCCGAGCGAGGCATCGCCACCGACGGCATCCTGCGCCTCTCCGGCTACCGCACCCCCACCAAGACCCGCATCCTCGCCGGCGGCCGTCATGCCATCAAGCAGCAGGTGGTGCGCTACGACATCGAGCAATCCCTGCCGCCGGACCCGGCCCGTGCCGAGGAGCTCCGCCGCCGCCTGCGCACCGCCGCCGCCGGTGCCTCCGTCGCCGTACTCAGCGACTACGGCTACGGTACCGCCGAGCCCGTCTTCGCCGATGGGCTGCGCCGGGAGTTCGAGAGCCAGGGCGGCGGCCGCGGCACCATCCTGTGCGATAGCCGCTATCGCCTGGCGGATTTCGTCGCCATGGACGGCGCCACCCCCAACGAGGAGGAGGCGGAGAACCTCCTGGGCGGACCGCTGTCGGAGACCGACGACGCCCTGGCGGAAGCCGGCCGGCGGCTGGTGGAACGCCTCTCCGCACGCTTTCTGCTGATCACGCGGGGCAGCCGGGGCATGGCCCTCTTCGACCCACGGGGGGTCTGGCAGATGCCGGTGCACGGCACAGATCAGGTGGCGGACGTCACCGGCGCCGGCGACACGGTCATCGGCACCTTCGCCCTGGCGGTGGCAGCCGGCGCCACGCCCCTGGAAGCGGCGGCGCTAGCCAACTACGCCGGCGGCATCGTGGTGATGAAGATGGGCACCGCCACCCTCGGCCCGGAAGAGCTGCGGCAGGCGGTGCTGGCGGATCCGGAACCGCTGGAAGCGCTGCGCTGGACCGAATGAGGCTGACCTCGGCAGGCGAGACTGCGGGAGAACGAACCATGAGGAGATTGAGCCATGGGTGAGGTGATGACCGTCCCCGAGCTGCTGCAGCGGGCGGAGGAGCTGCGCCGGCAAGGCTTGCGACTGGCCTTCGCCAACGGCCACTTCGACCTGCTCCACGTGGGGCATCTGCGCTACCTGCAGGCGGCCCGGGCACAGGCCGACCGGCTGGTGGTGGCGATCAACGACGACGACTCGGTGGCCCGCCTCAAGGGAGCCGGCCGCCCCATCGTGCCGGCGGCGGAGCGGGCGGAGCTGCTGGCGGCCCTGGAGCCGGTGGATTTCGTGGTCATCTTTGACGGCGACAGCCCGGCGCCACTGATCTCCCAGCTGCGGCCGGAAGTCCACTGCAAAGGACCGGACTACGGCAGCCCGGAGCAGGTGCCCGAATACCCGGTGGTGCACGCCTACGGCGGGGAGACCCGATTGGTCGGCGACCCCAAGGACCACAACACCAGCGACCTCATCGCCGCGGTACGCTCGCTGCCGGACTGAGCCCACTCCTCGGAGCCCCACCTCTCGATGCGATTGCTCATCCTGCGCACCAGCGCCCTGGGGGATATCGTCCACTGCCTGCCGGTGCTCAGCGCTCTGCGCCGTCACGCCCCCCAGGCGCATATCGGCTGGGTGCTGGAGCGCACCTGGATCCCGCTGCTCGAAGATCACGCACTGATCGACGAGATCCTGCCCGTGGCCACCAAGCAATGGCGCAAGCGGGGCCGGCTGGGGCAGAGCGTGGGGGAGATCCTCGCCACCCGTCGCCGGCTGCGGGAGTTCCGGGCCGACGCAGTGCTGGACCTCATGGGGACCCACAAATCCGGCGTCCTCGCCCGCTTCTCCGGCTGCCGCCGGCGCATCGGCCTGCGGAAAGAAGACCGCCGAGAGCCCTCCAGCGCCCTGTGGATCAACCACCCGGTGCCGGCCCGGGGTGTCCACGCGGTGGACCGGGCGCTGTCGGTGCTCGCTGGCCTGGACTCAACCTTCGAGCAGGCCCTGGAAGGCTCGGAAGCGGTGGATTTCCGCGGTGAGTTGCTCTTGCCGGAGCCCCCGCCGGAGGCAGCTCGTCTCCTTTCCGAGGCTCCCGACAACCTGGCCGTGATCCTCCCCGGCACCGCCTGGGGCAACAAGACCTATCCGGCGGAGCGCTGGGGCGAGGTGGCCCGCCTGCTCCGAGATTCCGTCGGTCTGACCCCCTGGGTACCGGCGGGGCCTGGAGAAGAGCCCCTGGCCCAAAGCGTCGCCGACGCCAGCGACGGCGCCGCCCGCGCCCTCGGCCTGGTGGACCTGCCCACCCTCGCCGCTCTCTGCCGGCGTTCCCGCCTGGTCCTCGGCGGCGACACCGGCCCCACCCACCTGGCCCACGCCGTCGGCGCCCCGGTGCTCGAGCTCATGGGTCCCACCGACCCCTCCACCCACGGCCCCTACGCCGCCCCCCACCGCGCCCTCGCCCGCCGCCTGCCCTGCAGCTTCTGCCACAAGCGCTTCGGCGAGACCAAGGCCTGCCTGTGGGTGCTCTCCCCGGCGGAGGTGGCGGCGCGGGCGGTGGAGCTGCTGGAAGACGGCTCCGGCGGAGGCGACTCCTCCAACTGAAAAACCGACGACCGGCGAAGCGCTGGGCTCCGCCGGCCGCCGGTCCAAGGTTCTGGCTGATTCCGTTCCGCTCGACGATTCGAGCCCGGTCTCAGCCGCTATATCCCATCAGTGGTCGTCGGGCTCGTAGGGATCATCATCTCCACCATCCTGCGCGGCGTTGCGGGCCTCCTCTGCTTTGCGAATCTCTTCCCGAAGCTCAGCCCCCTGGACGATGATTGCGGAGCCGTCGGAGCCGGTAATTCGGTAGATGTCATTACCAACGGCCCTGATCTCGGCGGTTATCTGTTCCGGCGGATCATTGATCAGGAATCCGAACAACCCAGCTGTGACGCTCCGCAAGAGGTCCATGAATGGATTTTTCCCAGGGATGAGGCCGGAAGCTGATCCCGCAGCAGCACCTTGCACAGCACCGACGAAATGATCACCGTCATCTCCCTTGATAGCCCCGAGGATCCCGCCGCTGACCAAGCCCACAGCTGCTGCCTCGAGCAGCGTAGCTGCACCGGCAGTTCCACCGACAGCTCCGCCGATAGCTACAGAAGCCGGCAAGGTAAGACTGACAATCAACCCTGCGCCGATGGTCTTTTCGAGACGTCGAATCTGTCGGTAGCGCTCTGGGTCTTCGATCCTCAAACGAGCCATGGTCTCTTGCTGCGCCCGATAGGTCGCCTGAATCTCCTCCTCGGACATGTAGTATTTCCAGTCCAAGTCGTCCTTGCCGTCTGGATCGACCCGGGTCAAGGGCCGATTGCTCGCATAGCGGTAGGCATTCCAGCTCTGGGGGCGGCGCGGATCCGCATCGACGGGATCGATGCTCAAGAACTTCCCGAACATCGGGTGGTAGTAGCGGGCGTGCATGTAGTCGAGATCGCCCACCAGGCCACCACCGTTGTCGTCCCGCTCGTGGCCGGTGAATTGGAAGCTCTCGTCCCCGGGCACCGGATCGGCGGTGTTCTGGCCGAAGGGGTAGTAGCTGAGGAAGGCCACCAGCTCGTTGCCCCCGGCACCGCCGGTGATCATGCGGGTGCTCCCCAGATGATCCAGGTGCAGATGCTCGGTGCCTTGGTCGGTGACCCGTGCTACCGCCCGGGAGCCGGCGCGCACATAGTCTTTCTGCCATTCGATGGGATCGGCGAGAGCGCCGAAGGGGCCTTCGAAGCGGCTCAGTACCTGGCTGCTCACTCCCCGCACGGTCCAGCTCTGAGTGCTGGCGTTGAGGTCCAGCACCGCCACCCGCTCATCGCCGGCGGTGTAGAGATAGGAACGGCGTAGGCCCGGGCCACCGTCCAGGAAGAGCATCCGACCGGCGGCGTCGAAGGTGTAAGCGTAGCCGCCCCACAGGGTCGCCGCGTTGCCCGCCACGTCGTAGCTGGCGCTGTGGGAGGTGATGCGGTTGGTGGTGGAGCTCACCCCGATGGGCCGCACGCCGTCGTCGGTGGTCTCCATCTCGGTAAGGTTGCCGAAGACGTCGTAGGAGAGCTCCTGGGTACGGGAATCAGTCTTGCCCCGGTCCGCCCAGAAGGTGCCGCGGGTCAGACGCAGTCCCCGGTCGTAGGCGAAGCTCTCGCTACCCAGGGCGGTGATGTTGCCCGCCGGGTCGTAGGCGAAGGTGCCGCTGCTCCAATCCTCGCCGTCGGCGACGCCGGTGATGGCGAGACTGCCCAGACGGGCACCGTCGGCGGGATCCAGATCGTGCTCGTCGGCTACGCCGTTGGCGTGGGTCAGGGTGTCCAACAACCCGGTGGGATGGTAGTTCACCGAGCTGAGATAGCCGGAGATGGAGGTCAGATAGTCCTCGGCGTAGCCGAAGCTCAGCGTCCTACCGCCCTCTCCGGCGCAGGGAGAGTGCTGGCAGTCTGGATACCGCAGGCCGGTGACATTGCCCAGATCGTCATACCCAGTGATCTCCAGCGTGAAGCTCGGGTCCTGGTTGCCGCGGCTGCCGCGCACCGAGTAGCTGGAGACCCGGCCACCGCGCCCGGCGTAGGCGTAGGTCTCGGTGATCACGATGTCCTCCGGATCGAGCCACGGATCGACGGCGAAGACCGGCACCACGTTGTGGCGCTTGGTCTGCACCAGCTTGCCCTTGCGCAGGTCGGCGCCGACGTTGTGGCGGGCGTAGAAGAGCTCCTTGAGCAACTGCCCCTGGGCGTCCCGCATCTGGGTCAGGCGGCCGGCGGGGTCATAGCGGAAGGTGGCGCTCAGATCCGCCGCCCCCGCCGCACAACCGGCCATGGAGTAGGTTCGGGATAGGGCGTTGCCCCGCGGGTCGTAGGTGTAGTCGAGGGTGCCGTTGCCGGCGCAGCCGATCTCCGGATTGCGCTCCTGGACCAGGAAGCCCCGGTCGTCGTAGTCGAAGAGGCGCTCCTGGCCGGAGCAGCCGTTCCCCGGCGTGCCGTCCCCGTCGTCGACGCAGGCACGGATCAGGCGATTCCCCTCGTCGTATTCGTAGGTGGTGGCGACATCGCCGCCGCTGGGGCCGGAGGGCTCCACCACCTTCACCAGGCGGCCGCGGGCGTCGAAGTGCTGGGTGACGGTGCGGGTCACCAAGCCGGTCTCGCTCGCCACTTGCACCGCCTCGCTGCGCACCCGCTCACCGGTGTAGCCGAGGGTCCGGGTGCTGCCGTCGGGCTGCACCACCTCGCCGGGGCGGCCGAAGGCGTCGTGGAGCCGGTACTCGATGAATTGGGACGCATCGCCCCACACCGTCGACTTGAGCAACCAGCCGAGGTCGTTGTAGACCCACTGGCGGCTGCGGGTAGTGAGGCCGGAGGACTCCGGCACCCGCCGTTCCTCGTAGCTCAGGCGGCCCAGGCGGTCGTAACGCTGCAACCTGCGGGTGAGCTGCTCCGGCGCGCCGGGGCAGGTCTGCTCCCCTTCGGCGCATTGGCGCACCTCGTGCTGCAGAGAAGCGTTGGGGTCCTGCCCCACCTGCGGGTAGAAGTAGCGATGCTGGGTGGCGAAGGAGCCCTGCCGCAGCTCGCGGCTGAGGCGGCCTACGGGATCGAAGTGCAGCGTCGTCTCCACTCCCGAGGCGTCGCGGCGATGACTCGGCAGGCCGGTGTTCTGATCGATGTCCTGATCCTGCTGCACCAGCACAACCGCCGAGCCGTCCATCACCTCGCTCTTCTTCAGCGAGCCATATTGGTAACTGTGGCGAGTTTCGTAGACGGGATTGCGCCCGGCCACCGCACCGGCGGCGCAGGTGGCGTCCGCCAGGCTCTGACCGTCGCCGCCGTAGACCGTCTCCGAGGTGGTCTGGCCGCGGCTGTCCCGCTGGTAGCGCCGCACCACGTCCCCGGTCCCTGGAGCATTCGCCTTCAGGCTACGAGTGCCCTGCAGAAAACCGGTGGCATCCTCGAAGCAGAAGAGGGTGCGCGCGGAGTGGCCCTCCGAGCCGTCCCCCTCGATGACCTCCATCTGGTCGTAGAGGCCGAGGACCCAGGGAGCTGAGGCCGGCGGCGGCGGGTCGGCGTAAGCACGGCCGGAATTGAAGCTGGTGAAGGTCTCCCGGCGGTTGCGACCCAAAGGAAAGTCGCCATCCTCCACCTTCAGCCGGGCGTTGCCCAAGCCGTCGAAGTCGGAGTAGGCCACCTCCTGGACCCGGCCACCATCGTCCAGGAACACCGTCGCCCGATAGGTCATGCGCTGCTCGTGGTGGAAGGGCGAGCCACTCCCGACACCGTCACTCTCGTAGTCGACCCACACCTCCCGCAGCTTGGTGCCGGAGGCGTCGAAGATCTCTTGAGAGAGGAAGGGGCCCGGTCCCGGCTCGCCGGTGTTGGGATCCCCCTGGAAGGCTCCGGTCTGAGGATCGCAGACGGTGTAGGGCCGGTTCTGCTGGTATTCGAAGCCGAGATCCGCGGTGAGCAGGTAGTGCACCTGATAGTTGCCCAGGGGATCGATCACCGTCGCCTGGTGGTAGCACGGCTCGAGGCTGGTGTTATTGGGCGGCTGGAGATCGCCGGGAGCCTGCACCGACGCCCGATCCAGCAAATATTGCCAGGTGCCGTAGTCCACCCGCGGACCGCCGCTGGGGGTGAAGCCGTAGACTTCCTTGCTGGTCACACCGTAGGCCAGGCTGGCGGCCCGCGGCTGTAGATGGGCCGGCCCCTGCTGGTAGCGGAAGTTGGTGATGGCGTATTTCCACTCGTAGTGCAGACCGGTCCACAGGCGCAGGGTCTGGATGCCCGCGGCCATGCCGTCGCCGCCGTGGAAGAGATCCTCGGTGTAATAGTCCATCTCGTAGTAGCTGTCGTCCGGCTGCACCACCCGGGTGAGCAAGGGAACGGTCAGATACTCGGGATCGTCCGGCGCCGTGCCGTCGATGCAGCGAGCCTGGTACCAGTCGAAATCGAAGCGATGGCGGCGAACGGTGTGGTTGGTGTATTCGAAGTCATAGGTCTCCCGCAGACCGTTGAACACGGCGACCTCGATGGACGAGATGCGTCCGTCGGTGAAGAAGACCTTGTGGGTGCGCCAGCCGTCGGAGATCTGCCATTCATCGGGCAGATAGGTGAAGTCGACGGCGTTGATCAACGGCGAGGGCGATTCGATGCGGGTGATGCGCCACGTCTCGCCCCCTCCGTCGGCGTCCTCGAAGCGGTGCACCGTGCCGTCGGGCATCTCCAGGAGCATGGTGCAGCCGGTGCGCTGCCCGGCGGCCAAGTTGAGGCAGCCAGCGGGCTCGCTTTGCAGGCGCAGGAAGGTGCCGTCGACGGTGTAGTGGGCGTTGCCGTAGGCGGTGGCCGGCGGATGCAGGTTGGGAAAGAACTCCCGCTCGGCGCCGTCGGGGCTGAGGTACTTCCACCGTACCCCCGGCGAGGGCGCCCCGGAGGGACCCTCCAGCTCCCCGAAAGCCACCTCCCAACCCGGCCCCGCGTTGGTGGGCTGGGGATCGAAGATGTCGATGGGAACATCCACGTCGTCGCCCATGAACTCCCGAATGCAGATGTGGGGCGACTCCCGAGGCTCCCAGGCGCGATTGGAGTTGTAGCGCAGCGAGAAGCCGTAGCTCAGGCCGCCACCGGCGGGATAGGCCTGGCCCAGAGGCAGGTTGAGCAGGAGATTGCCGTTGAATAGGTTGACGTCGTCCACCCCGGAGAGGGCGAAGGTGGCGTTCTGCGAGTAGCCCGACTCCTGGCTGGGGAATTCCGCCGCCGCAGGCAGCGTCCACAGCACGGGCAAGGCCCAGAGCAAAAGGCTCAGCAGTAGCGTGGCCCGGCGAGCCAGTCGCGAGGGATCGGGGAGGGGTTGCTTCCAATGCATATCCTTGACTCCTGTCTGTATGACTTTCATGGCCCGTTTCTTGGCTCGCCGCAGCTCAGCGCCACGCACGGTAGTCGTCCAGGTAGAGGGTTCCGGAAGTGCTCGCATCGACGCCCACTACCGCACCTAGGCGGCAGCTGTCGACGGCACGGCTGGCGTTGGCCAGGCCGGTGACGGCGCCCTGGGAGACACCGTCCACCCACAGCTGGGCTTCGCCGTTGTCCGCTCCTCCGAAGAAGCTGGCACGCCAGTCCAGACGCACCGTGTGGGGTGCATCGGAGAGCGAGACCCAGCCCCCGGAGGGCAGCAGAGCCCAGCTGCCGTCGTCCAGCCGCGCCTGGAACCGCAGGAGGTACCCACCGGCGTTGGCGTAGAGCTTGACCTGCAGCGCCTGGTCGGTGGCGTCCCGGCCGCATTGCAGAATCACGTGACCGGTGCCGGCGGCGAGGCCGATGGAATTGGGGTCGAGGCGCAGGAAGGCGGAGAGCACCTGAGCATTGGAGGGCGAGTCGTCCTCGACGTAAGCCCGGTGGGTCGTGCCCTCGAAGGTGGTGGCGATGCCGAAGACTCCGTCCAGGGCCGCCGCGGCGGTCGCTCCGATGGAGGTCTTGCCGGGAGCGGCGGTGGAGCTCCAGGCCGCCAGATCACCGCTCTCCGCCCCGTCGGCGAAGAGAGGAACAAAGCTCCCGCTCCCCCGCCACAGCTGCACGTGGTCGAAGCGCAGGGCGCCCAGGAGGTACCCCTCCGAGCCTCGCAGGCCGCCGGAACGAACCCGGTCGACCACCTGCTCGTCGTTGTCCAGGTTGGTGACCTCTTCGATCAGCGAGCCGTCCACCCACAGCCGGTAGCCACCGTCGTCGGCTCCCGGCTCGGCAGCGGCCCACCACTCCACCGCGACGATGCGCGGTCCACCGGGGACCACCGTCATCAGTCCCGTGTGCTCACCAGCGTCTTCCTGGGCCACCAGCCGCAGGCCATGGCCGACGGATTGGGGCACCAGCTGCAGGGTGAGCACCGGCGAGGCGCCGTGGGCGAGCTCGAAGAGACCGTGGCGTCCCTCCTGACCGCTGATCGCCGCCAGGTCCATGACCCACTGGCCGTGCAGATGGTTCTGCATCTGAGGCAGCGTGGCCGCCGCCCAGCTGTCGCGGAAATGGCCGTTGAGGGTGATGCCCAAGCCGGTGTTCCCCACCAGGCTCGCCGCCGCGTCGGCGGCGGTGCCGCCTTCGAGAGTGTCCCAATCGGAGAGATCCCCCTCTTCGTGATCCGCCTCGAAGACCGCGGCCTGAGCGCCGGCGTCGAGGGTGACCGTCGCCGACACCGTCACTCCGGGATAGCTCGGGGATTCCAGGGTGTAGACGAAGCTGTCGCTGCCGGCGGTCCAGAAGGACGCCGCCGGCTGGTAGACGTAGGCCCCCGGCAGGTCGAGCCCCGCCGGAACCAACGAGCCGTGGGTAGGAGCGGTGACGGCGACGATCTGCGAACCGCTGATCAGCAGGTCGTTGGTGAGCAGCTCGAAGGCGGGAATCAGCCGCCCCTCCAACCCCTGGGGCACTTCCAGGGCATCGTCGAAAGCCGCGAAAGGCAGGACCGTCACATCCACCGCCGCGGCCGGCGAGATCTGGTTGACGGCATCGCGAATCCGGTAGGTGAAGCCGTCGGTGCCGGTCTCGCCAGCGCCGGGGGTGTAGCGCACCACCCCGGCCCCCAGGTTCTCCACCGCGCCGAAGCCCGGCGACTGGGGCAAGTCGTGGATCACGATGGCCGTGCCCGTATCGTTGGCCAGCAGATCGATCTCCACGCTCTGGTCGCGGGTGGTGACGGCGCTGTCGGGGAAGGCCTCCGGCGGATCCGGCAGCGCCACCAGGGTCACGGTGGCAGTGTCGGTGGCCTCCGGATCGCTGAGCTTGCGGATGGTGTAGCTGAAAGAATCACCGCCGGCGGTCCAGAAGCTCTCCGTCGGCGAGTAGGTCCAGCCGAGAAGGTGGGCCGAAAGGTTGCCGTGAACCGGCGGCTGTTCCAAGCCGGCGCTGATGATCTCGATATCCCCGGCGGGAGAATCGTTGTCCAGCAGCAGATCGTTGGGCATGTAGAAGGGCAGATCGTCGGGACTCACCTCCAGCGGCCCGTCGTCCACCGCGTCCGGAGGATCGCCCGCCGTCCCGGCGATCAGCGTGACGCTGCCAGTGCCGGTCTGGGAGGGGTCGCTGATCAGCTCCGCGGTGTAGGTGAAGCCGTCCTGCCCGACGGTCCAAAAAGAGGCCGCCGGCTGGTAGACGAAGCCGTCGTCGGCGCCGTTGCGGGCGAGGGAGCCTTCGGCGGTGGGGGTGAAAGAGATGATGCGCAGATCCCCCTCCGGCTGATCATTGGCCAACAAGGTCAGGTCCGCGATGTCGAAGGAAGAGGTCCCCGCCGGCACCGTCAGGGTGTCGTTGACCAGGAAGACGGGGTCGCTGAAGGGAAAATCCACTACCACCACCGCCGTATCGTCCACGCCGGTGGCATTGGGAGTGTCGGTCACGGAGTAGGTGATCTGGCAGGAGCTCTCCCCCGCCACCGATTCATAGAGCAGAGTGCCGTCCCCGAGGTTGGTCACCGTGCCGGCGCAGCCGGTGGTCACGTCGACGACATACAAAGCCTTGCCGTCGGCGTCGGTGTCGTTGGCTAGAACATCGATGAGGAAGCTCTGCCCTGGGCTGCCGGATACTTGATCGTCCCGGGCGTCGGGCACCGAGGCCGCGAAAGCCAGCCCAGGCCACCCGAGGGTGACGAGGCCGAGGATCAAGGCTGAGAATAAGAATCGTGGTCGCATGCTTCGGATCTCCTTGGCGGTTGGTCCATAGGCCCATGGGTCGCCTCGCCATAGCGGGCACTCGCGAGCATGGGCCAGTCACCGCCTTCGGATCCCGAGGATTGGCCGAGGTTTGGCTAAAGAAACGCTAAGGGTGGCCTGCCACGCCAAACCGCCGCGCGTTGACCCTTCTCCGCACCGGTTGCTAGACTGCTCCTTTCTCGGGCGCAGAGGTAGTCGTGCGGTTTGTGGGGCTACAGGGAATCTCCGGCAGGAGGCTCGGCGCGCCAAGGTGGAACACCGGAGCGTCGCTTCGCGGCCGGGTCACCCAAACAACCGTCAGGCTGAATACTCCCTTCGGGAATTCTTCAGGAAGCGCTGACGCAGGATCCGTCTGGTAGGTACATGGCAATACAAGAAAGATTCGGCGAGGCGCTGCTCAGCGCCGGCAAGATCGACAAGAGCCAGCTGAAGCAGGCCCTGCAGCATCAGAAGGAGCACGGCGGGCGCCTGGGCGCCGCGCTGGTCAGCCTGGGCCTGCTCACCGAAGCCGAGCTCACCGAGTTCCTCTCCAAGCACTTCGGTGTTCCGGCGGTAGATCTCACCAACATGGAAGTCGACGAGTCGGTGATCGGCATCATCCCCGCCGACATTGCGCGCAAGTACACGGTCCTGCCGGTCTCCAAGGCGGGAGCGAAGGTGACGCTGGCGATGAGCGATCCCAGCAACGTCTTCGCCATGGACGACATCAAGTTCATGACCGGCTACCAGGTGCAGCCGGTGCTGGCTTCGGACAACGCCATCCGCACCGCCATCGACAGCTACTACGGCAGCACCCACGCCGTCGAGCTCAAGAAGGTCATGGACGACCTGACGGAGGAAGACGAGTCGGACCTGGAGGTGCTGGAGGAAGACGAGGATCTGGATCTCTCCAGCCTCGAGGAGGAGTCGGAGACGGCGCCGGTGGTCAAGCTGGTGAACCTGGTGCTCACCGACGCCATCAAGCGCGGCGCCTCGGACATCCACGTCGAGCCCTACGAGAAGGAATTCCGCGTCCGCTACCGCATCGACGGCATTCTCTACGAAGTGATGCGGCCGCCCCTCAAGCTGCGCGAGGCGATCACCAGCCGCGCCAAGATCATGGCCAAGCTGGACATCGCCGAGAAGCGGCTTCCCCAGGACGGCCGCATCAAGATCCGCACCCGCATCTCCGGCAAGATCAAGTCCCTGGACTACCGAGTCTCGGTGCTGCCGACGCTCTTCGGCGAGAAGATCGTCATGCGGCTGCTGGACCAGGACAACCTGATGCTCGACCTCACCAAGTTGGGGTTCGAGCCGGACTCCCTGCGCTCCTTCGAGCAAGCCATTTTGAAGCCCTACGGCATGGTTCTGGTCACCGGCCCCACGGGTTCGGGCAAGACCAACACGCTGTACTCCGCCCTCTCCCGCATCAACACCCCGGAGGTCAACATCATGACCGCCGAGGATCCGGTGGAGTTCAACCTGCCGGGCATCAACCAGGTGCAGATGAAGGAGCAGATCGGCCTCAACTTCGCCTCGACCCTGCGCTCCTTCCTGCGCCAGGACCCGAACATCATCCTGGTGGGTGAGATCCGCGACTTCGAAACCGCCGAGGTCGCCATCAAGGCCGCCATGACCGGTCACTTGGTGCTCTCCACCCTACACACCAACGACGCTCCGTCGTCCATCAGCCGCATGATGAACATGGGTATCGAACCCTTCCTGGTGGCCACCTCGGTGCATATGGTGGTGGCCCAGCGTCTGGTGCGGCGCGTGTGCAGCTACTGCAAGGAGCCTTCGGAGGCACCGCCGGCGGCGCTGGTCAACGTCGGCTTCAACGAGCGCGAGGCCAAGGGGCTGAAGCTCTTCCGGGGCCGCGGCTGCGACCGCTGCAACGGTACCGGCTACAAGGGCCGCGTCGGCCTCTACGAGGTGATGGGCGTGGGCGACGACATGCGCGAGATGATCCTCTCCGGCGCCAGCTCCTACGAGCTGCGCCAGCGCGCCATCGAGCTGGGCATGCTCACCCTGCGCCAGAGTGGTTTGCAGAAGATCCGCGACGGCGTCACCACCATCGAAGAGGTGGTGCGCGAGACGGTAGCCTAGCTGCCCTCCGGCCGCCGGTGGCGGCCCCTTCATGTCCGCATCAGCTCCAGATCAGCTTTCTTCATCCTCACCGACCCACCGGTACCGCTGGTGGGTCGGTGGGCTGTTGCTCTTCGCCTTCGCCGTCCGTCTCCTGGCCTGGCTACCCTTCGCGCCAGTGGAGGATCTGCGCGGCGACGAGTCCTACTATGTGCGCATGGCCGAGTCCATCGCCGCCGGCGAGGGCCACCCAGGCTCCTTCCGCCCCCCCCTCTATCCGACCCTGATGGCCGTCGTGCTGCGCCTTGGCGGCGGCCTCGACGCTATACGGCTGGTGCAGATTCTGCTCTCCACGGCGCTGGTGGCGGGAGTCTACGACCTCGCCCGGCGCCGCTTCGGCCCAGCGGCAGGCCTCGCCGCTGGTCTGGCCTGCGCGCTGCAGCCGGCGCTGGTGCACTACAGCCACTTCCTATGGTCGGAGGGACTGGCGGCAGCGCTGCTGGTACTCACCCTGTGGCTGCTGGAGCGCTGGCGTACGAGCCGGCAGCGGGGCTTCCTCCTCGCCGCCGGCGCCGCCCTCGGCCTCACCGCCCTGACCAAGGAGGTCTGGCTCTTCTTCACCGCCGTGGGCGCGCTGTGGGTCGTCTGGCAGCTCGCCCCGGGGAGCGACCGGCTCTCGTTCCGCCAGATCCCCCAAACGCTACGAGCGGGCCTGCGCCAAGGCTGGAAGCCGGCCCTCCTCTTCTGCGCCGCCGCCGCGGCGGTGGTGCTGCCATGGACGGTGCGCAACACCGCGGTCCACGGCGCGCCGGTGGTGATCTCCACCTGCCGCTGGATGCCCATCGCCGTGGGCAATCTGCTGCCGGAAGACGACTGGCTGCTAGGGGACGGTCTGGGCGGTCCTCTGCGCAAGGCGGCACCGGAGGGTATGAGCGAGCTGGAGGCGGAAGCCTATTGGCGGCAGATCGCGCTGGAGTCCATCGGCGCCGAGCAGCCCGCTTGGCTGTTCAAGAAGCTGGCGCGCAACAATGTGCGCCTGTGGTCGGTGCACAGCCAGACAGTGCGCTTCGTGGAGAATGAGTGGATCCCCGGCCTCTCCCGCTCCACCGCCGTGGTCCTGCTGAGCACCGAAGTGGGCCTCTACCTGCTGTTGATGGTGGCCGCCTTAGCCGGCCTGTGGCTGGTGCCGGATCCTCATTTCAAACCGCTGATGCTGGCGGCGCTGCTGCTCACCATCGGGGTGCACGTGCTGGCCAACGCCATCCCCCGCTTCCACGTACCGATATTGCCCCTGCTGATGCTCTACGCGGGTGCTCTACTGGGTGCCCTTTCCGGCTCCGTTGGCTTGTTGAGCAGGGCTCAGCGATGGCGCTGGGCCGGTGCAGCCGCTACCGTGGGACTCTTCCTGCTCCTCGTAGCGGCGGGCTGGCAGCGCAGCATGGAGCCCGCCTTCAAAGCTCTGGAGAAGTTATGACCGCCGCTTCCCGATGGATCGACGCGGGTCTATGGTCGAAGGGCCTGTTGTTGGGGAGCCTGCTGACGGGGATGGTCCTCCTCGCCGCCTGCGGAGCCCCCGAGCCGGAGTCGACGGCGTCATCCGGCCGCTATTACTCGGTGCAGCTGCACCTTCACGGCAGCCTCAGCGAAGGTGTCGGCACCATGGCCGGACAGACCCGCGCGGCCCAGGAGCTGGGCGGTGTCGACGTCCTGTGGTGGACCGATCACGACTGGCGCATCGCCCGCCACACCTTCGTCGACAGCTTCGACTTCGATCAGCTGCGCCGGCGCGTCCCCATCCCCCATCGCGGCGCCCCCTGGAGCAAGCGCCCGCGCAAGATCCTCACCGCCTGGCATCGCCGGGACGGCGGCGAGGCGCTGGCGGTGGCGGAGCAGGAGATCAGCCGTGAGGCACTCCAGGGCGACGGCGCGCTGGAACTGACCGCCCGCGCCCGCCCCGGCGAGCTCTCCTGGGGCTGGACCGGCGGCGAGGTGGACGCCAGCGGCGGCCGCTACACCCGCCCGCTGAGCTCCGAGGTCACCGTCGAGCTGGCGGTGCGGCCGGAGACGGCGCTGGGGGAGAACGCTCAGCTGGAGATCCGCCTGGCCCTGTCGCGGCAGGAAGAAGGACTGGCGGAGCTGGTGTACCGGGTCGGCGAGACCGGCCCCCGGCGGCGGCGAACCCAAGGCGGCAAGGTGGTGGGCGTGGTACCGGTGGCAGCGCCCCCGGAGCAGTGGACCCGCCTGACCCTGCCGGTGTCCCAGGATGCCCAGGAGCTGGACCTGGGCGACGGGGACAACAGCCTGCGGCGGGTCGACGTGCGACTCTGGGTGCGCCGAGGCGCCGAGGCGCGGGTCCTGGTGGACGACTTGCGCCTCCAAACCCTGCGGGACGGCACGGCGGTCCTCGCCTTGGAAGAGGAGAGGGCGCAAGAGCTGGAGGCGGCGTCGGGCATCGTCCAGCACGTGGGCCTGGAAATCAGCTACGGAGTCCACTTCAACGCCTTTCTGCCACGGGTGGAGCTACCGGATTTCGACACGTTCCCCCACGGCATGGAGCCCCAGGCAACCGTCGACTGGGTGCACGAACGGGGCGGGGTGGTGAGCTACAATCACATCTTCGGCGCCGGCGACGAGCCGGAGGAAGAGGTTCAGGAAGAGCTCGCCCAGCGCGGTGAGCTCGCCGTCCGGGAACGCCTCTACGGCGCCGACCTGCTGGAGGTGGGGTATCCGCAACGAGTGCTGCCGCTGTCCCAGCACCTGGCGGTGTGGGACCGGCTGAGCGCCGCCGGCACCGTGGTCACGGGGATCGGCACCAGCGACTCCCACGACCAAGACGAGGGCTGGCGAGGAGGCAACAATTTCCTGACCTGGGTGTGGGCGAAGGACACCAGCCGCCCGGGGCTCATCGAGGGATTGCGGTGCGGCCGCGCCTTCTTCGCCGATCCGGCCCGCTTCCGCGGCACCCTGGAGCTGACCACCGCCGACGGACGCCCCATGGGCCAGGTCATCGAGCCCAACGGCGCGTCCCAAGAGCTGGTACTGGAAGCCACGGGCTTGCCCACCAACAGCCGTATCCGCTGGATCGTCGACGGGCGAGTGGCTCAGGAAGAGACCTCGGCGGCCGGGCAGGACGCCGGTGGTCCAACCAGCAACGGGCCCGGCGACGGGAGCCCAAGGATCTATCGTTCCGAGCTGTTGACCACGGTGGGGGATCCGGGATTCATCCGGGTGGAGGTCTGGCAGGGAGGCCGCGGCCTGGCCTTCACCAACCCGCTCTATTTCCAAAGCCCGGCTTCGGCCCCCGCGTCCTCCGACCCATCGAATCCACTGCCCTCCTGTCGAACCCAAAGATGATGCCGACTTTGCGCCAGATCTCGCTGCCGTCCGTCTCGATGCTCCTCCTCGCGGGCGTGCTCTTCGCCTGCGGTCCCGCTCCCTCCGGAGCTCCGCAAGACACTCCGCCGACGGAACCGGACAGCGCCGCGGCGAGCCCCGGAGCCGTCGACCCCCAGGACCTGGATGCTCTACGCGCCCTGCCCTACGCTGGCGGTGCCGGCGCCGCCGATCCGAATCTCCAGAAGGTGACCGTCTTCGACCCGCAGCGCTCTTTCCCCGGCTACAACCTGGTGGTGATTGAAGAGGACTGCGCCGCCGAGCTCATAAGCCCCCGAGGCAAGGTCGTGCACCGCTGGGAGAAGTCCCCCTGCGCTCATTGGGGCCACGCGGAGCTGCTGGAGGACAACACCCTGCTGGTCATCGCAACCGAGGGCAAGGTCACCACCGAGAGAGCCCGCTCCGCCGCAGCGAAGTCGGACGAGGACGAGGTCGACGACGAGGACGCGGAAGAGGCCGAATCCACCCCCGGGAGCTCGGCCACTGGCCGCAAGAGCCGCGTATTGATGAAGCTGAATTGGGACGGCGGGGTGCTGTGGAAGCGGCAGCTGCGGGCCCATCACGAGATGGACGTGCTCCCCGACGGAAGGATCGCCGTGCTCACCTCCCGGCGCCGCTGGGACGAGAGCATCCACCCCACCGCCCGCATCCACGACAACCGCATCCAGCTCTTGAGCGCCGACGGCGAGAAGCTTGAGAGTGCTTCCATCCTCGACCTGCTGCGCAGCCAGCCGGAGCGCTTTCAGCTCCAGAAGGTGGAGGCGCGGGAGAAGGAGGACGGCGTCGAGAGCATCGGGCTGCTGCACTGCAACGGCCTCGAATGGCTGACACCGTCGCCGGAGCTCGCCGCCGAAGATGCCCTCTACAGCCCGGACAACCTGCTCCTCACCTGCCGCCACCAGGACGTCGTGGCGATCATCGACTGGCCCCGGCGCGAGCTCCTGTGGGCCTGGGGGCAGGGAGAGATCTCCGGACCCCACGACGCCACGCTACTGGACAACGGCCACGTCCTGCTCTTCGACAACGGTCTGGGGCGAGGGTGGTCGCGGGTGGTGGAGATCGACCCCCGCACCGACGAGATCGTCTGGGAGTACCGGGCGCCGGAGCTCTACACCATCGCCCGGGGCTCCAGCCAGCGGCTGCCCAACGGCAACACCCTCCTCGCCGAATCGGAGGACGGCCGAGCGCTGGAGGTGACCCCCGACGGTGAAGTGGTGTGGGAGTACTACAGCCCCCACGTCGACGACGACGGCCAGCGGGCCATCCTCCCCAAGATCCGCCGGCTGGCACCGGATCGGGTCGCCCAGCTGCCCCGGGGAAGTCGCTCTTGAAGCAAAATCCGTCAGTGCACACCGAGGGCGAGAGCGGCGGCCGGAGGCTGCTGCTGACCCTACTGCCCATCCTGGGCTTGGGAGCTTTCGTGCGCTTCTGGGGGCTGCCGGGCCAGATCCTCGGTGGCGACGAGCTCCACGCCGTGCGCGCCGTGCTCGAGCTCTCCTTCCCGGAGATCCTCGTCACCTACCGGCCCCAGGACGCCTGCCTTCCCCTCTCGTCCCTCTATCGTCTGCTGCTGGTCTCGCCGGTGCCCTTCAGCGAGATGGCGCTGCGGCTGCCCATTCTGCTGTCGTCCCTGGCCCTGGTGGTCGGCGGGCCGTGGCTGCTGCGCCGATCCATCCCCCGCTCCACCGCCGCGGTCTTCGCCTTCCTGCTGGCGATCTCGCCGATCTTCGTGCTCTATGGACGCATCGTCCGCTCTTACGCCCCGGTGGTGCTCATCTCCTTCGCCGCCGTGGCGGTCTTCTATCGCTGGCTGGAGGCTCCCACCCGCCGGCTGGCAGTGGTCTATGTGCTGCTGGCGGGACTAGCCATTTACTTCCATCTGGTGGTCACCGCCTTCGTCCTCGCACCGGTGGCTTTCGCCGGCCTCGAGCGGCTGGCCACCGTCCGGCGCGAGGGCTTCACCATCGCGGCGCTGAAGACCCGGCTGCAGCCCTTGGCGGCCCTGGCCGGAGGCGTGCTGGGCATCATGGCCCTCTTCCTGATCCCGGGCTGGTTCAGCCTCGGACCGATGATCGGCGAGAAGCGTCAGCTGGTGCTGCCCAACGCCGACACCGTCGCCGGCGTGATCCACCTGCAATCCGGCTCCACCTCGAACCTGCTGGCAGGGCTCTTCTACGCCGTGGCCGTCGCCGGACTCTGGCTCCTGCTGCGCCACCGGCGCCGGCTGGGGCTCTACACCCTGACCCTGGTGCTGGGCCATGCCGTGGGCATGGTGGTCTTGCGACCCCTCAACCTGCACTTGCCACCCCAATTCACCCGCTACAACCTGGTGCTGATCCCCATTCTCCTGCTGTGGGTGGCGGCGGCGGTGACGCTGCCGTGGTGGCGCGGCGGAAGAGGCCCCTCCCGCACCGAGCAGGGCCTGCGTTGGACCGCTTGCGCCGGACTGTTGGCCGCGCTGGTGCTCACCAGCCCCCTGCTCCAGACCGACTTCCGCACCAGCGAGTTCACCCACCACAAGGATTTCCTGGGCTTCTACGGCCCTCGGGGGCAGCTGGCCGAGGAGGATGTGCCGAAGTTCTACCTCCGTCTAGCCGCCGAGAACAGGGCCGCCGAAAATAGGGCCGCCGAGAACGGTACCGAGCAGGGCTCCGAGGCCCAGGAGGAGGCGGTGCTGGAGTATCCCTGGCATACCAGCTGGCGGCTCGCCCGCACGCCCTACATCCTGCAGCGCATCCACCGTCGGCCGGTCTATCTGGCCCCCATGCAGCGCATGCTCTGGGATCCGCGCATCCAGATCCACAAGATGATCCCCGGCCGACCCCGGGACTTCCTGCGCAGCCCCGCCCGCTGGCTGGTGGTCTTCGCGGATCGGGGAGCGCTGGAGGACCGGGTGGACGGCGACCACCGCTCTCCCCGGCGGGGATGGAAGCTGCGGGGCCGGGAATGGGATTGGATGGACCGCGAGGGGACCGCCATGGGCCAGCGGCTCAACCAGCTGTGGGGACCGCCGGACGTGGCGGACGAGACGATCCAGGTGTGGGACCTGGATCGCGTCCGGGAGCAGATTCGAGACTAGCTATCTCCCGAGTCGTCGTCCTCAGCCACAACCTCGGCGGGCGGCTCTTCGAGCACCCCGCCGGCACCGGTGCCGCGGGGGTCGGTGGCCGCCGCCAGCTCCCCCTCCTCGCCCCGCCACACCGCCACCACCTTGGCGGTACGAGCGCTGATCTGGAGAGCGTGACCGTAGGTTTCGAGCACGCCCCGGGTCTCCGGCGCCAGGGCGTCGGGCTCCGCTTCCAGGTGGTCCGGTAACCATTGATGATGCAGCCGCGGCCGCGCCTGGGCCTCTTGCAGGTCATCGCCGTCAACGATGAGGTGGAGCAGCACCTGCAGCGTGTTGGTGGGAATGCGCGAGCCGCCGCGGGCCCCCAAGGCCACCGCCGCACCCTCGCCGTTCCACGCCACCGTCGGGCTCATGGAGGAGAGCATGCGCCGGCCGGCGCGCACTTTGTTGGCCTCACCTTGGACCAGCCCGAAAAGGTTGGGCCGCCCCGGAGCGGCGGCGAAGTCGTCCATCTCGTTGTTGAGGAAGAAGCCCGCCCCCGGCACATAGAGGCCGCAGCCGAAAAGCCCATTGATGGTAGTGGTGAGGGCCACCAGGTTGCCGTCGGCGTCGATCACCGACAGATGGGTGGTGTCGGCGCTGCCTTCCACCGGCTCGGCGGCCGGGGAACGCACCTGGCGGGAGGCGGTGGCCTGGCCGGCATCGAAGGATCGGCCCCACGCCGCCAGGTGCTCTGGCGCCAGTAACTCCGCGGGCTGCGCCTCGGTGGTATCGGGATCGCCCAACAGATAGCGGTCAGCGTAGGCGCGGCGCAGCATCTCCGTCATCAGGTGAGCACGCTGCGCACCGAAGCGCGGCATCTCCGACCAGCCCAAATCCTCGAGGGCCTGGCTGACCTGCCCCAGGATGATGCCACCGGAGGACGGCAAGGACATGGAGGCGACGTCCCAACCGAAGGCCTGGAAGTGCACCGGCTCACGCCAATGGGGGCGGTAGGCTTCGAGGTCGGCGGCGGTGAGGATGCCCCCGTGACGGCGGGAAACCTCCTCCACGGCCTTCGCCACCGGGCCGCTGAGGATGGCCTCGGGACCGTGCTCGGCATAGCCCTTGAGGGTGTCGGCAAGATCCGGCAGGCGGAGCCGTGAGCCCACCGGAGGGGGCTCACCAGCGGGCAGCCAGACCGCCGCGCTCTCCGGGAAGCGCTCCAGCAAAGCCCGATGACTCGCCAGCACCCGGTGCAGGTGCTCGTCCACCTCGAACCCTTGGAGGGCCAGCCGCCGTGCCGGTTCCACCACCACCGCCCAGGGCAGGGCGCCGAGCTCGCGGTGAAGCTCGAAGAGCCCCGCCGGGGATCCGGGCACTCCCGCCGCCAGCGGACCGACCAACGAACGCTCCCGCACCGGCTCGCCGCTCTCGTCGAGGTACATGTCGGCGGTGGCGGCGGCGGGAGCCGTCTCGCGAAAGTCGAGGCTGGTCACCCGCTCGCCGAAGCGCACCACGGCGAAGCCGCCACCCCCCAGATTGCCCGCCTCGGGAAAGACCACCGCCAGCGCCAGGGCCGCAGCCACCGCGGCGTCTGCGGCGTTGCCACCGGCGCGCAGGACGTCCAGGCCCACCTCCGTCGCCAAGGGGTGCTCCGCCGCCACCGCGCCGCCATGGCCATGCACCGGCGGCGGCACCGCCGCCACCGTCACTCCCAGGTGAGCGGCCAACAGCAGGGTGAGCACGGCGCACCGCGCCCGCTCCGGGGCCCGGGAGAGCCCCCAGCGGGGGCGGAAAAGGAACGACCGGGCTCCTAGAGTCATGGTGAGCTCCTCGGGGTTCATCACGGGTGATTCATCGTTGGGTGGACTGCCCCTGGAGCCATTCCAACAGCGGTTCGAAAACTTCCTGGCGAGCCTCCTCGGCCACCAGCACATCGAGGTGACCATAGCCTTCCAGCACGTGGATTTGCGCCCGCGGACCGCCAACGTGGGCGGCAGAGTGCACACCGCCGAGGAGGAACTCGGAACCCATCCCGGTAGAGCCGAAGAAGATCACCGGCTTGCGCAGCTCGGACCAACCGTCGTCCACGGCGAGGGCCGGATGATCCATCACCGCCGCGGCGGCGCGGGCTTCGAGATCCTGGACCTTCGGGTAATAGCGATCGTAGTCGTCCATCAGCTCCGCCAGCACCGGCGCCCGGGACACCCCCCGGGGAGAAACCTCCCGGGGGTGGGCCAAGACTCCGGGCCCCCAGGCTTTGAACAGCACCTGGGCGAGCACTTGGCTGTGCTTTTCCTGCGCCGAGGCTTCCCGGGCACCGTCCGACGCCTCCAAAGCCCGGGCCATGAGTGCGGCGCGAGCTTCCCAACCGCGGGAGCCGGCAACGTCGGAGGCCCAATCGCCGGTGGCGCGCCAGGCCTCCAGCCGTTGTTCGAGCTCTCCGTCTTCGCTGCTGGCCGGCCCAGCGCAGCTCTTGAAATAGCCGTCGAGGGCCACGATGCCCGCCACCGTCTCCGGATGGGCGGCGGCCTGACCGTAGGCGAAGCCGGCACCGCGGCTGAAGCCGGCGACGAAGAGGGACGAGACACCACTCTGCTCCAGAGCCCAGCGCACCCCCGAGTGCACGTCCTCGGCGAAGAGGTCGACGCCCCAGGCCGCCAGGGGGCTCAGATCCTCCGCCGCCACCGGCACCGCGTGGGTCCGATAGTCGAGGGTGAAGACCTCCACCCCACGGCGGGCCAGGAAGAGCCACGGGTCGTAGCTCTCGCTCAGCCCGCTGGGCGCTCCGTGCATGAAGGTGCCGGGAAGGTAGAAGAGAACCTGTCCGCTATCCGGGGACGCATCGCTCGGCTCGGAGGTCTCGGCCGCGCGGTAGCGATGGACGCCGATGCGGTCGTAGTCGCCGCCGGGCGGCCGCTGCAGCGTCCAATGGGTGTGAGTGATGCCCGGCGCCTCCGGCAGCTCGGTCTCGGCGAGGTCGAGGTGCCAGGTAGCCCCGGCTTCCGCCGCGAACATCGAGCCCGCCGGGAAGAGGGCGGCGAGGAGGACGGCGAGGAGCGCCGCGGCGCCCCAGACCGCGATGCTCCAAGAACCTACCGGGGAAAGCGCGTCCCAGCGACGCCGGAAGCGCCCCGGAAGGCCTGGATCGGAATCTTTTTCAGCTCTCATGGAGCCTATTTTGCCATCGATCGCCGGCCCGGGCGCAGCGACGTGGAACGCGACCGAGAGCTCAGCGCCCTTAAGAGCTCTCGCCGCGGAAGGACAGGCAGCGGTCCCGCCGAGCCCGGCTGAGGAATTCCTGCACCTCCAGGGCGATGCCGACGCTGGCTTGGTCCATGAGCGCAGCCTTCTGGAAGACGATGAGGGCCGCCATGGCTTCCCGATGCAGGTCGCTGCTGTCGAAGAGCGGCAGCATCTCCCGAGCCAACTTCTTCACCTGCTCGGTCATCCCCCGTTCCAGGTACAGCACCGAGAGCTCGAGGGATGCCAGAGCTGCATCGAAGCCGACGCCGGCGGCCAAAAACGCATCGCGCACTTCCCGCAGGCTCATGGCCGCCGCCGCCGCTCGGCCGCGGGCAGCGTCGATCTTCGCCCCCAACCACTCCACCTTGACGCCATCGAGGTACTTCCCCACCGACGCCGCCAAACGCCGCGCGTCGGGCAAGAGCCGGGCGGCCTCGTCGAATCGGCCGAGTTCGATGAGGCAAAAGCACAGGGTGTGCTCGATGATGAACTCCAGACGGGGCTCGAGGGAGGAATCGATGACGTCCCGGGAGGCTTCCAGCATCTCCACCGCCTCCACCACCCGGCCGGCCATGCGGCAAATCTCCGCCCGTTTGATCAGGTTGCGGCCCTGGCGGTGGGAGTCGCCATAGCGCCGGCAGAGCGTCAGCACTTCGTCGAGCAGCGCCAACGCTGCCTCCGTGCGCCCTTGAGCCGCCCGCAGGCTCGACTCCAACTCCGCCACCTGGATGCGGGCCACCCCGGCACCACTGCCGGCGGCGAGGTGGCGGCGGGCAGCGATGAAAGCGCCGTCGGCGGAGCGCAGATCTCCCAGCACCCGCAAGGAGTTGCCCCGAAACGCCTGGGCGGTGGCGCGGATGTCCTCCAGGATGTCCGGTCCGTAGGCGACGGGATCGATGAGCTCTGCCACCTGCACCGCCAGCTCCGCCGCTTCCACCGAATCCCGGGGACTCTGGGGGGCCAGCCGGCGGCTGATCTCGCACAGCTCGCCGCACACCGCCCAGGTGCGGTAGGTCTCGCTGTTGCGCACCAAGAGCTGACGCCGGGCCGGCGGATGGCTGACCAGCTCGCGGGTCAAACGCATCGCCACTTCCCGTTCCTGCTGGTTGTCGGTGAGCCAGTTGCGCACCAGGCGTTGCACGCGGTGCTGCAACGCTTTGCGATTGGGCTCGGGCCGGTTCACCGGGCTGCGGAAGAAGAAGCGGCCGAGAAGGCTGTCGCAACGCTCGCACAACCCACAGAGATCGCGCACCGCCGCCGCGGCCTCAGGATCGGCCTCCTGCAAGAGCTTCCAGATCAAATCCGCCATGGAGTCGTCGTCAAAGTGGTCTCCATCGGCGGCTCCCACGGCGAGAGCCGGGGGCCGTGTTTCGAGCAGAGTGGCACAGACTTCGCATCGCTGCACTAGATGCAGCAGGGGGGCTGCAGTCGAGGGCGTGACATGACGCTCCAGATATGAAGCGAGGCGTTCCCAGGTTGCGAGGCTGAGATGCCTATGCTGCTGACCCTTCAAGAAAGTTCCTCCCCCCGTTTTCCCCTGCCGCAGCTGAGTGCCGCGAGCGGGCGCTGACTGAACGATTCTAGCTTCTACGTTTTCAGGGAGTTTACCCCATGCTGACGGTCATTCCGGCATGGGCTCAGGGCAGGCTTCCGGTGGGCCCTGCCCGGAACGCCCTGAGCCCGACCCTAACGACGACTAGCCGTCAGGATCGACGCCGGCACCATAGTGCCCTCCGGCGCACCGAACACTGTCGGTGGCCTCGACGGCATGCGGCGTCGGCACCGAATCCAAGGCGGGAGCCGCCAAGGCCAGCGAGCAACAACCGAAGGCTGTCAGGGCAAGAGTGGTCTTCCAGAGCTCGTACACAATCCATCTCCTTTCTCAATCTGAGCGGTAGTGCTACCCAAGAGCCCGAATAGCCCGAGGATAGTTAGCTCTAGATACATAGCCAACAATGTGTATTTTAGCATAAGTATCTATGAAAGGCTACGCGAAAACTCTACAGAACGATTGCAAGGCTTACCGACGGCCTCCGATGAAGACGGCAAACGGCCGAACGAAGACGGCTGACGGCAACGGTCAGGCCGGTGGAGGGTCAGGAAAGACCGGGGGCTTCATCGCCCGCGGGGATGGCATATCCTCTGGATCGGGGATGGACTGCGCGGTGGCGGAAATGCAGCGCGCCGCCGCCGGCAAGTTTCCTGTGTAGAGTAACGACTTCCATGCAGCGAACGGATGGCATGGAGGAGCTCCTTGCGGCCCTCCTGCACGCAACCAGAACCGGCGTATCGGGCATCGGAAAGGAGCAATGAGCCAGGACGACGAAACGATGGAAGTTCATCGACAGCTGACGGGCATCACGGACGGGGATCGCTCCGCCGCCGCCTGGCTCTTCGACACCTTTTCGGAGGATCTCTTCGTCCGTCTACGCCACCGCTACGGCTATCCGGGCGGCCTGGACCCCGACGACCTGCTGCAGGATGCCTTCCTCTTCTACTTCCAGCGTGAGGCCAAGGTGCTCCGGGATTTCCTCGAGCGCACCCCGCCGGACGCCCAGACCCGGGCGGCTCTGCTGCGCCATCTCTGGGATCTAGCCTGCGGCATCGCCAGCAATCGGCGCCGGTCCGCCGCGCTGCGCACCGTCGAGCCCATCGACGAGGTGCGCACCACCTCCCCACGCCCCAACGCCGAACGCCAATCCATCGACCGCGACGCGCTGCTGCGCCTGGACGAATGCCTGCGTGGCGGCAACCGGCGAGTGTACCTCTACTACAAGCTGCGCTATCGAGACGGCCTGGCCCCGCAGGAGGTCGCCGACACCACCGGCTGGTCTCGCAAGGCCACGTACAAACTCAAGCAGGCCCTCAACGAAGCCGTCGAGCATTGCGCCGACCTGCTGGGTATCGATCGATGAAGGATGGTCCGCAAACCGGCTCTCCGCGCCCCACCGTTGGCCGCCCGGGGCTGCTCGCCGCCGGCTGTCTCGGTCTGACGGCCCTGCTCTTGGGCTGCGGTGACGGTGAGCCGCTCCAGCTGCCGACGGTACTCCGAGGCCACGAGGAAGTACGGCTCCTCGACGATGGGCAGGCAATGCCGGTGGCGTTGAATGCCGAGCAGCCCTTGGGGCTCTGTCTCGAGGTGGATCCGGCCACCGACACCTCGCGCTGGGAGGCACGGCTCGACTTCGGCCGGCGACCGTCTCCGGACGGCTTCCAGCCCGCCACCGCCCGCATGGGGCGCACCCTCTGCTTCGATGCCCTGCCACCGCCGGAAGCAGCGGCCTCCGGCCGGGTCGAGCTGTGCGGCGAGCTGGTGGACCGCTTCGACGACCGCCGTTTCCGTCTCCCCTGCAGGTCCTTGCTCTTCTCCGGTGACGGTCCGCAGCACCGACGCCTGGTCGAGGAGTTAGACGAAGTCCTCGCTGCTTCCTATCGGACCGATGTCTTCCGGCTGGCGGAGCAGCTGGACGGGCTGTCGAAGCGTGCCCAAGAGGCCGGATGGCCGCTGCTGGAGGTACGCCTCGACCTGATCCTGGTGCACTTTCTGACCCTCGACGGCAGTCCCCGAGCTCTGGACGAGGCCCGGCGCCGGCTCGACGCCTTGCCCCCGTGGCTGGCGACGCCGGAGACCAGCGCCCGCGGCGCCCAGGCGGCGTATCAGAGAGCTCTCTTCGCCCTCGACGCCGAACAGCGGCTGGGGGATGCCTGGACTTTCCTCTTGCAGGCGGAGCAGCGGTACCGGCGCATCGCCGACCCGAATCGCTTCCTGGTCACCGTGCAGCAGGCGGCGATCCTGACCCAGGTCGGCTCCCGGGGGGAAGCGGTCCAACGTCTGTCCATGGCCATCTCCGATTGCGCCACCATGCCCTGCGACGAGGATCTGCTGGCTCACGCCCGGGGTGAGCTGGCCTGGCTGATCCTCCTCGATCCCTACGCCTTGGAAAGGGAGCTGCAGAAGGCGGAGACCAATCTCCTCGCCGGCCTCGACGTTCTGGACGAATCCCGCTACCCGCTGGAGGTAGCCAACCAATGGATCAACCTCGCCTATCTGCGGGTGCGTCAGGGGCACTCTCCGGCAGCGGAGCTGCAGCGGGCCGAAGGTCTGCTGGGGCAACAGCATCCAGATGGCGAGCAGCACGACGACGGGGATCTCGACGGAGAAGACCTGCGGGGCGAAGGCGTGGGCCGGCTGCTCGACTGGGCCGGGCTGGTGCGGGGGGTCGCCGCCCTGGACAACGGCGTTCTGGAGCGCGCCGTGGCCCTGTGCGGCGAGCTCGCCGGCGGCAACGATCCGCAGCTCTCGGCCTGGGCGCTGAGCTGCTTGGGCCGCGCTCATCGCCGAGCCGGCGACCTGGAGCGCGCCGCCTGGGCGTTCGATCAAGCCCTGCTGCGCCATGAGTTCGGTCAGCCCGAGGACATCGATCAGCAGCTCTCCCTGGCCCCCGGCCAGCGCGCCGACGACTTTGCCCGGGCAGCGCGACTGGAAGTCGAACGCGGCTCTCCCGAGGCCGCCTGGGAGCTGCTGGCCCGCCTCGACCTGCTGAGCGCCGACGAGAGCGAACGACGCCGCTGTCGAGAGCAGGCAGAGGACCCGGAGATCCTCCGGCGCTGGGACGAGATCGAGACCGAATCCCGCCTGTTGATGCAGCAGCTGGTGGAGCTGGCCACGCCGGCGGCAGGACAGCGGCGGGAGCAGGCGGAGTCCATTCGGCGCCAGCTCCAGGAGCGTTTGAGTCAACTGTGGCGCCAGTGGCCCGGGTGCCGGCGAGCCCCGGACCGTCAGGAGAACGGCCTCGATTTCCGCGCAGTGGCCCTCGAGGATGAGATCCTCTTGCTCCACCGCCTCCACGACGGCTCGGTAAAGGTGGAAAAACGAACGGATTTACCCCGCGAGCACCTGGTACAGATCACCGGACGCATCGAGCAAGCACTCTCCCGCCGGGACCTGGACGATGGTGCGTGGCGGCAGCTGGTGACCCCCTTGGCAAGAGCCCTTCTACCCCGGGGAGCAGCCGACCGGGAAAGCTCCGGCGAGCCCCTCACCTTCGCCCTCCATGGGCTGCTCCAGACCGTGCCCCTGGGGGCGTTGCCGGTGCTCGATGCCGGCACGAGCGCCGACGACGGCGGGACCGAAGACGGGCCTCGCTGGTTCGCGAGCACGACCACCGTGGTGCTGCGACCGGCGGGCACCCGACCATCGAGCCCGGCGCGTCCAGCCCAGGATGATCGGCCGCTGCCCGAGGGCGCTCCGCGGCCGGTCTTCGTGGTCGATCCCCGCGGCGACCTGGCGGGCGCCGGCGGCCTGCTGGCCACCTATCGTCAACTCTTCCCGGAGGCCCGGGTGCTGGCCGGGCGCGAGGCCACCGCCGAGGCCTTCCGAGCCGCCCTGCCGGCGGCGGCCTGGCTGCACGTGGACGCCCACGGGCTCTATGACTCGGCATTTCCGGAGCTCTCGGCAATCCAGCTGGCGGACCGGCCGCTGCCGCTGGTGGAGCTGGCGGAGCTACCCACGGGATTCCGCTTCGCCAATCTCAGCGGCTGCCAAACCGGACGCTGGCCCACCACCGCCGACAGCGGCCGATACGGCGTCGCCGGCTTGCTCAGCCGGCTCGGGGTGACCTGGGTCATCGGCAGCCGTTGGGACCTGGAGGATGCGGTGGCGGAGGGCTTCAATCGCAGCTTCTATCAGCGTCTGGCGGCAGGGGATGCGATCCCTCTGGCCCACCGTCGGGCTTTGGCCTCCGTGCAATCCAGGTTCCCGGCGGTGAGCTGGGCCGGCCTGCTGCTGCTCGGCGACGCCAATAGCTCGGGGGCAAACCGGCCCTCGTCATGACTCCTATAACAGTGGAGGGAGACGGGAGCATAACGGCAGCAAGGGAGTGGACGGTAGAACGATGAGTGAGAAGGATTTGGATTGGCTACTTCATGAGTTGGGACAGCTGGAAGAGCGAGGTACCGGTCAGTTGCTGCCCGACGAGATGCTGAGCGCCTACCGTTTAGGGCGTCTCGGAGAGGATGAGATGCGCGCCCTGGAAGCCCGGCTGAGCCAGGATCGTGAAGGGCGCCAAAAACTAGCGCAGCTGGCCGGCGTACTCGAACGGGGACCTTCACCGAAGGTTCGTGAGCGGGTACTATCAGCCTTCGACGAAGGCGTGGGCCGGCAACCGCCGGTGGTGCGCAGGGTTTCCCCGGCACCGTGGTTCCGGCATCGCTGGGCCGCTTCCGTGGCCCTCGCCGCCAGCCTGCTGCTGGCGGTTTTCCTGGTGGTCAACGGCCCCGAGCCACTGCCTCCCAGCCTGGATTACCAGGTAGAGGCTTATGGACTGGCTCAAGAACGCTCTCGACCGGAGGCAGAGTCGGTGATCGAGGCCCTGCCCGAGACCACCATCCGCTTGGTCGTCACCCCTCGGGAGCTGGCGGAGCAAGATGTGGAGTTCGGCCTGTATCGGCTCGATGAGGATCGGCTCCTCCGCTTGACCACCGGCGCACAGCTCCGGCTCGAGGTGCGGCGCGGAAGCGCGGTGTTCGAAGGCCGGGCCGGCGATCTGGTGGGTATCGAACCGGGAGAGCATCGCATCTTCATAGCGGTCGCCCGCCCCGGTGAGTTGCCGGAGCCCCAACGGCTGGAAGAGGGCCAGCAGCCCCTGGAGGTGCTCTCCGACAACGGGCTACACCTGGCCTACGCCCAGCGCATTCACTTGGTCTCTCATCCTCGATAGCCATTGCCCTGCTCTTCCTCCGTTCACCTTTGGAGGGAGGATTATGTTCTTCATGATTTCTGTTGTTCGTGTTCCCCGTCAGTCCTCGCGTCTCGCCATCGTTTTCGCGGTACTCCTCGGTCTCCTGGCCCTCGCCGGCCCGGCCATGGCCACGGATGTCGTGCGCTGGTACCGATTCGACGGCTGTGACCCTTCAACCAGCGCCTTCTCCAGCCAGCAGCAGACGCCGGAGACCTTCGCCTGCGGATCTCTGGGGGTCTACTATGTCGGAGACCAAGGCCTCTCCTACACCAGCGCCTGCCTGCATCAGGTCCATGGTGAGGAAGCTCCGGCGCTCTATCTGGCGCAACACAACCCGCGCTTCATGCCCAGCGCCGGCGAATGGTTTCCGTGCCGTCAAGGCAATTGCTTCGGCCGCCGCAGCCAACCCTGGGCAGCGGTCATCGATTGGAATCAAGGACACGGCTGGAGCGTCGCCGGAACCCTCAGCGCCGTCGCCGGCAGCGGTCTGGACCTGATGCTCTACCCCTTGGACGCCGGAGGCTCTACCTTCGACACGAAGGGAGCCAGCGACCTCGACGTCCTGGTCCAGCTCTGCGCGGTGGCCGAGTATGTCCATCAGAACCCCAGCGACCCACCGCTAGTAGTCAATATGAGCTTCGGCCGTCTTTACGACTCCGGGATCAGTTCGCTCTTCCAGTCCCGAGGTCAGGTCGCGCTGCAGGACGAGATCCACACGGTGCTCGGGCACCTTCAAAGCCAGCTGGGGATCCACCTGGTCGCCGCCGCCGGCAACCACGGGCGCCTGCTCTTCCCGGCTTCCGATTCCTATGTGATGGCGGTGGGCGGAATGGATATCGAGGAATATGTCGACGCCGGCACGGTGAGCAAGGCCCTGCAGGCCCCCACCGCAGCCCAGGCGTTGCTCCCCGCCTACGGTCTCTACCTCAAGGAAGGCACTGCCAGTACCTACTGGCCCGTGCCTCCCGGGTCGTCCTATGCCAGCGCCTTCGCCAGCGGCTGGCTCGGCGGCTTCATGGCGGATCAAAGCCTGCGGCCGTCCAATATCTCGCTGACCCCGAGCTCGACCCTCGAGCCGGTGAAGGTTTCCACCGACTATCTGCTGGTCCTCGACAGTCAGACTCTGTCG
This sequence comes from Acidobacteriota bacterium, assembly GCA_034211275.1. NCBI lineage: Bacteria > Pseudomonadati > Acidobacteriota > Acidobacteriota bacterium. The sequence continues at coordinate 14,919 of JAXHTF010000010.1, read as the reverse complement.
GGCTCCGATCTACCCGGTGCTGCCGAAGTGGCGGCTCCGGTGCTGGAGCACGTCTCTTCGGTGTGCAACGCCTCCACCTTGACGACGGTGACCACCTCGGTGTCCAGCGTCACTCCGAGCCTGCCCACCAGCTCCTCCGCGGATCTCGCCGGCAGCAACAACCTGCCCCTCCCCAACACCCGGCCCTGCGTGCCGTGTCACGGCTACCAGGACACCCCGGGGCTGCGCATCAAGCTGCCCGAGTCCGAGGGCTTCCCCTCGGGCCAAACCCTCGCAGCTCTGCTCCTGCGGGTCGGCAGCAGCTATTACGAGATCACGGATACTTCGGTGATCTCGGACTTCGAGGACGGCCTCATCGACGAGCTGCTGCTCACCGGTGTCGGCTCAATCTCCACCGGCACCAGCGTCGAGCTGGTCTACGAGCTGAGTCTGACCTCCTACGGCTCTTTCTGGGATTCCACCCCGGTTCATATGCACAACTAGCCGATCCATCGCAGCGATGGCTCACCCAGCGCGGGGCGCTCCATCTCGGCAAGGCAACCCCGGGACAGCGCAGACGGGGCTCGGACTGGTAAACTCTCTCTAACTCCATTCCGATCCCTGATTCTCTGCGCTCGGAGACCGCGGCCTGCTACACGGTAGCGACCCATCAGTAGGCCAGCCCGTGGAAGAGGCCGATGGACCATCCTGCACACAGCTCCGAGCCTGAGACCGAACCCGACACCCAGGCCGGAACCGAGACCACCAGCTCGCGGCCGGCGGATCCCGAGGTCCGGTGGCAAGGCCCTCTGGAGCGTCTCGGCCGCAGGCTGGTGCCGACACCGGAGCTGGCCCGCTGGGCGGGATGGGGTCTCGCCGTCACGGCGACGGTCTGCGGTGCGCTCATCGGCATCGACCTCGGCACCGGGGGCTCCTTCGGCGACCACCTCGCCGGCCTGCTGGTGGGAGCGCTGGCGGGCTGGCTGCTGGCCCGCCTGGGACAGCTGACCCTCTACCTCGTCCTGGCGCTGCCCCGCTGGTTCTCGCTGCTGGGGCTGGGCGCCGTGACGCCGCTGGCGGTGATCGTCAGCTTGTTGCCGCTGACCCTGCAGCAGCGGATCCTCCTGCTGGTGGCGGTAGCGCTGGTGGAAGGCTCCCTCGCCGCAGCGCTGGGCTATTTGCTGCACACCCGTGGCCGCCCCTTCGACCGCCGGCGCATCTCCGCCGCCGTGGTGGTGGTCCTCACCCTGGCGGCGAACCTGGCGCTGGTGGCCTGGCTGCGCTGGCCCGGAAGTGGTGATCATCTTGCGGCAGCACCGCCGGCCCAGGGAACGGCGCACCAGGGACCGGCACCGCAGGTCCCCGACCCTTCCCGCCCCGGCGACCGGGAGGTCCGTACGCTGACCTATGGCAGTGGCCTCGACACCCGGCGCCCGGAGCTCGGCCCGGAAGCAACGCTGCTCACCCCCACCGTCGACGCCACCCCCTTCGCCCGTCTCCCGAAGGGCTGGCGTGGGCGGGTACGGGAAGCCATCTGGGGCTTCGACCTGGCCCACGTGCCGCTGGCGGGCCGGGTCTGGTATCCCACCGGAGACACAAAGGCACCGCTGGTGCTGATGGTCCACGGCAACCACTTCATGCTCGATCTCTCGGACCCCGGCTACGCCTACCTGGGAGAGCTGCTGGCCAGCCGCGGCTTCATCGCCGTGTCCATCGATCAGAACTTCCTCAACGGGTCCTGGCTCGGCAATCTGGACGAAGAGAACGACGCCCGCGGCTGGCTGCTGCTGGAGCACCTGCGCCAATGGCGGCGCTTCCATCGGGAGCCCGGCAATCCGTTCCACGGTCGAGTGGATCTGGAGAACGTCGCGTTGGTGGGCCACTCCCGGGGCGGCGAGGCGGTGGCGGTGGCGGCGGCGTTCAACCGGCTTCCCTTCTATCCCGACGACGCCACCGTCGCCTTCGACTACGGTTTCTCCATCCGCAGCCTGGTGGCCATCGCCCCGGTGGATGGGCAATACCGGCCCGCCGGCCACCCGGTGCCGCTCCGGGACCTGAGCCTGCTGGTCCTCCACGGCGGTCACGACGCCGACGTTTCGAGCTTCGCCGGCCTGCGATTCTTCCACCGGCTGGAGCTCGGCACCGGCGGCGAGGACCGCTTCAAGGCCGCCGCCCTCGCCTACCGTGCCAACCATGGCCAGTTCAACAGCGTCTGGGGTGCCGACGACGTCGGCTGGCCCAGCAACCTGCTCCTCGACCGGCGCTCGTTGCTGGCGCCGGAAGAGCAACGGCAGATCGCCCGCCTCTACATCTCCGCTTTCCTCGAAGACACCCTGCACGGCGACCGGCGTTACCGGCAGCTCTTCCGCGATCATCGCTGGGCCGGCGAGTGGCTGCCCCGGGATCACTTCCTCACCCGCTACCAGGACGCCTCCTTCCGCCCCCTGGCGACTTTCGAAGAAGATCTGGATGTGACCACCGGCAGCGTCAACGGCGTGCGCCTGGCGGGCTCTGGTCTGGCGGTGTGGCGGGAGGAGGACCAGGGATTCCGCCGCCGCGGCAACCGCCGGGATCACGGCGTGGTGCTGGGCTGGCGGCGCTCGGAGGAAGGCTCCCCCGCCGCCTTCGAGCTCCGCCTCGGGCCCGGTCACCCCCTGACCGGCCAGCTGGCAACGGACTCCCGGTGGGTTTTCTCCATCGCGGCCCTCGACGAAGAACCGCCGAAGGACTCGCCAGAGGCATCTCCCGACACGGCCGACGAGGAGCAACAAGAGCCTCTCGACCTGACGCTGGAGTGGGAGGATGCGAGCGGCGCGCTTCGGCGCCTGGCCCTCAGCGAGATCCGGCCGCTGTCGCCGGTGCTGCCGGTCAAGGTGACCAAGCTCCCCGACGAGATGCACGCCTACGGCGCCGACCACCACACCATGCTGCAGACCTACGAGGTGCCCCTCCAGCAGCTTCTCGGAGCGGATCTCTCAGCACAGAACCTGGCGGCACTGCGATGGGTTTTCGACCGCAGCCCTAGCGGCGTGGTGCTGTTGGACGACATCGGCTTCGCTGGGTTGTCTTCTGGGGAATCTGGGGCAGGGGTGGAGCCCCCTCAGCCCGGCGGCAACGCCGGGGGCGGATCGCCGGAGTCCTCCTCCGAATCCTCCTCCACCGGGGTGGCGGTGACATCCCAAACCTCGGGGGACGACCGGTCCTGAGACCGCGGGCGGAATCCCCCACCGTCCATGGTCACCCGTACCGAGCCCCGCCGCACCGCTCGCTCCAGCCGCCGCCACAGCCAGGCCTTGATCACCCGCCGGGTCGCCGGAACCAGGCATAGGAAGCCCAGGGCGTCGGTGAGCACCCCGGGGGTCATCAACACCGCCGCCGCCAGCAGCAACACCACGCCATCCACCAGCGACCCCGCCGGCAACTGCCCGGCGGCCATCTCCTTCTGGATGGTGCGCAGCACTCCCAAACCCTGGTGGCGCGCCAGGGCGGCGCCCAAGAAACCGGTGAAAATGATCAGCGCGACGGTAGGCAACGGACCAATGCGGCGGCCGATCTCGATCAGCAGCACCAGCTCGACGGCGGGTACGACGATGAACAGCCCCAGCAGACGCAGGAACACGGCGCGGCTCGCTCCCTTCTAGTCCCTGGAAGCTTCCGCCGCCGGAGCAGACGGTGTTCCCTCGGATGGGGCTGCCTCGGATGAGGGTGCCGCGGATGCGACCACCACAGGCTCCAGCGGCTCTTGCCCCAAGAGTCGGGCGATCCCACCGCCGAGGGCATAGGTGGCGAAGGCCCACAGCAGCCCCACCAGCACCGCCAGCACCAGGCCGCTCCACAGCGCCCCGCCGGCCCCGGCGGCGCTCAGCTCCTCAAGCTTGAGCAGCACGTCGTCGCCGCGCAGCAGAGCGCTGCGGGAAGCCTCGGACCAGGGCGGCATGCTGGTGGTGAGGATCGAACCGATCTCGTAGGCGTCGCCGGTGATGGAGGTGAAGGGCGCCAGAGCAAAGGGCACGGAGGCTCCGAAAGCCAGCGGCGACGCGGCTCGGGCGGCTCGGCGCAGCCACCACACCCCGGGGAGCAGGGTGAGCAGGAAGGGGCCGAAATCCGTCGCCAGATAGACCAGGTCGCTACCGCCGGTGTCGAAGCCCGAGAGCCGCCCAGCATACTCACCACCGGCGGTGACCCAGGGAATCCAGGCCGCCAGCAGCCCGCCGCCGTAGAGCGGCGAGACCTCCAGCTCCTGCACCGTGCCGCCGGCGGCCAGGCAAGCCAGGGCGTGGAGTAGCTCATGGAGGGGCACATAGATCCACCACCCCGCCGCCAGCCCCACAGCCACCTTCAGCAGCGCCGGCATACCGCCGCCGAGGCAGTGGTCGAGACCGTGGAAGGCGTCGAGGAAGGGACGGACGAAGAAGGCCTTGAGACGCTTCACCGGGTGAGGAACTCCTCCAGCAGCTTGCCAGCGATCTTGAGGAAGTCGCGCTCGGTGATGATGCCCACCAGCCGGCCGTGATCCACCACCGGCAGGCAGCCGATCTTGTGTTGTTTCATCAGCTCGATGGCGTCGAGGCTGCTGGCCTCGGGGCCGACGGTGATGACCTCCTTCTGCATCACGTCCCGCACCGCCGTCGGCGTCGTCCGCGGGTCATGGCCCTGGGCCAGCAGCCGCAGCAGGATGCGGTGGGTCATCAGGCCCACCAGCCGGTGCTGATCGTCCTCCACCGGCACGTAGCGGATGTGCTGCCAGTCCATCATCGACGCCACCAAATCGATGACCTCGTCGGCGTTGACGGTGAACAGATCGGTGCTCATCAGGTGGTGGACCTGGGTGTAGTGCTCCTTCCAGACGTTGGCCTCTTCCAGCCGCGCCGGCTGCCACCGCGCCACCGGCAGGCCTTCCTTCTGCCGCGACAGGGTGGCCTGGGTGAGAGAGGCCATACGCTCTCCGGGGGTGCCCTGCTGCTTCATCGCCGCCAGCGAGGTGAGGGCCCAGCGGGCTCCGGTCTGGGCCTTGTCGACCCGCTCCTCCACCACGCCGAGGAAGCGGTCCGCTTCGTCGCTGTCGATGCCCAGCGCCCGCAGGCCGTCGTGGGCCAGGGGCAGCAGCACCTCCCGGGCGAGCACCGGCACCGGCGTCGGCCGGCGCCCGGGCCACTCCAGGTGGGCGTCCAAGCCCTGGCGGGCGGCGGCGATGAAGTTCTCCTTGGCGACGTCGAAGTCCATATGACGGGAAATGTCCTTCATCTCGTCGGAGAGACCACGGATGAGGCCGAACCAATAGGCGGCGTTGGCCACCTCGTCGAGCACCGTCGGACCCGAGGGCAAAATCCGGTTCTCGATGCGCAAGTGGGGGTGACCGTTGCTGATGCCGTAGCACGGGCGGTTCCAGCGGTAAACCGTACCGTTGTGCAGCCGCAGGGCGGGAAGCTTGGGCGGCCGGCCGGCGGCCAGCTCGGCGAACGGATCCTCCTGCACCTCGGTGCTCAGCAGCACCCGGAAGCGGGCGATGTCGGCGCGGAAGATTTCCAGCACCGAGTTGTCCAGCCAGCGGTCCCCGAAGCTCACCCGCGGCTGCACCTGGCGCAAATGGGATTTGGCGCTGCGAGTGTCCACCGACTGCTGGAAAAGAGCGATGCGGGTCTCCCGCCACAATCGCTTGCCGAAGAGCATGGGCGAGTTGGTGGCCGTCGCCAGCACCGGCGCGGCCACCGCCTGGGAGATGTTGTAGAGGTGAGCGAAGTGATCCGGATCGACCTGAAAGTGCACCTGGAAGCTGGTGTTGCAGGATTCCAGCATGACGCTGTCGTGGGTCAGCGTGAGCTCGTCCACGCCCTCGATGTTGAACTCGAACTCACTCCCCCGCAGGCTTTGGATCGCCCGCGCCAAAGCGTGGTAGCGGGGCACCGGCGTCATGTTCTCCATCGCCATGTCCGGCTTCACCAGGGTCGGCAGGATGCCGGTGAGCAAGACCTCGGCACCGTGGGCCGCGGCGCCCTCCCGGGCCTTCGCCAGCAGCGTGTTGAGCTGCTCCTCCAGCTGGCTCAGGCAACGCCCCTGGAGGTCGATGGGATCGGCGTTGAATTCGAGATTGAACAACGCCAGCTCGGTGGTGAAGTGGGGGTCGTCGATGGTCTCCAGCACTTCCAGGGCCTTGGGCACCGGTCGGCTGGTGTGATCGACGAGGAAGAGCTCCTGCTCCGCCCCGATGCGGCTCTTGCCGGACTCGATGACGCCCTGGTCGAGCATCTGCTCCAGAGCCCGCACGTCGTCCAGAAGACGACGCATGAATCGCCGCTGCTGCTCGTTGTCGGTGTCCTTGCGAACCTCTTGCTCACCCATGGCCCTCTCCTGACCTCGACACCCTGAACGCCGGGCTCACCGCCACGGCGGACTCTTCTTCTCGTCCGCCGTGAGGATATCCGAAGCGGGTCCTCCGCGGCAGGGCTGAAGGCCGCCGCGGGGAGACCGGGAACGGGTCAGCGGGCGGCTTCCTTGAGCTCCGACACCAGATCCTGAAGCATCTGCTTGGCGTCGCCGAAGAGCATCAGGTTGTTGTCGTATTCGAAGAGCTCGTTCTTGATGCCGGCGAAGCCGGGGCTCAGCGAGCGTTTGATCACCATCACCGTGCCGGCGTGGTGCACCTCGAGGATCGGCATGCCGTAGATCGGGCTCGCGCTGTCCTCGGTGGCAGCGGGGTTGACCACGTCGTTGGCCCCCACCACCATCACCACGTCGGTGTTGCGGAATTCGGAGTTGATGCGCTCCATCTCATAGAGCTGCTCGTAGGGCACGTCGGCCTCCGCCAGCAGCACATTCATGTGCCCGGGCATGCGGCCCGCCACCGGGTGGATGGCGTATTTGACGTCACAGCCCTGGGCCGCCAGCAGATCCGCCATCTCGCGCACGGTGTGCTGCGCCTGCGCCACCGCCAGGCCGTAGCCGGGAACGATGATCACCGAGGACGCCGCCTCCAGCACCATTGCCGCCTCTTCGGCGGAGCACGACTTGACGTTGGTGTACTCCGAAGCGCCGGCGCTGCCGCCGGTGCTGTCCTCGGCGCCGAAGCCACCGAAGAGGACGTTGGCCAGCGAGCGGTTCATGGCGGCGCACATGATCTGGGTGAGGATCAGGCCCGAAGCGCCCACCAACGCGCCACTGATGATCAGCACGTTGTTCTGCAGCACGAAGCCGGTAGCGCAGGCCGCCAAACCGGAGTAGGAGTTGAGCAGAGAGATGACCACCGGCATGTCCGCACCGCCAATGGGAATCACCAGCAGGACGCCGAGTACCAGGCAAGCGGCGGTGATGCCGAGGATGATCGTCGCCATCAGGGCCGGATCGGTGACCACGGAGGCGAAGTACACGCCGGCGCCCAAGGAGCCCAGCACCAGGAGACCGTTGACCACGTGGCGCCCGGGCAGCAGGATGGGCTGGCCGGAGATGCGCCCCTTGAGCTTGAGATAGGCCACCAGACTGCCACTGAAGGTGAGGGAGCCGATGAGCACCGAGAGCACCGTGGTGTAGGCGGTAGGTGCCTGCATCAAGCCGGAAACGGTCTGGCCGCCGGTGCCGCCCTCGCGCTCGAAGACCATCAACCAGACCACCGACAGGGCCACCAGCGCCGAGGCGCCGCCGCCGCTGCCGTTGAGCAGGGCCACCATCTCGGGCATGGAGGTCATGGCCACCCGCAACGCCGCGATGGCGCCCAGGACTCCACCGATCACCAAGCCGACGATGAGCCACAGCGGGTGGATGATGTCGATGTCGATGAGGGTCGCCAGGATGGCGATGAGCATCGCCGTCGACGACAAGAGGTTGCCCCGGCGGGCGGTGCGCACCCGCGTCAGCCCCTTGAGGCCGAGGATGAAAAGAACCGCCGATACCAGGTACAGGATCGGCACCACGGAGGAGGTCAGATGGCCGCTCATTTGGCTTTCTTCTTCTGGCTGAACATTTTCAACATACGGTCGGTGACCAGGAAGCCACCCACCACGTTCATGGTGGCAAAGATGATCGCCGCCAGGCCCAGCAGGCTGCTGATGTCCGAGTTGCCCTCCCGAGCCGCGATCAGCGCGCCCACGACCGTGACACCGGACACGGCGTTGGCGCCGGACATCAGCGGAGTGTGCAGAGTGGGCGGGATCTTAGTGATGATCTCGAAGCCGACGAACATGGCCAGCACGAAGACATAAACACCGACGAGCAGTGCTCCCATCATGATGATTCTCCCTCCAGCTGGGCCGCCACCGGCCCGTTGGTGACCTTGCCCTCGTGGGTGAGCAACGAGCCGGCGAGGACCTCGTCCTCCAGGTCGAGGTTGAGCTTGCCCTCCTCGATCATCAGGCGGATCAGCGCCTGCAGGTTGCGCGCGTAGAGGGTGCTGGCGTCCTGGGGCATGGTCTGGGCCGGGAGGTTCGAGGGACCGAGGATCAGCACCCCGTTCTCCATCACCTCCTCATCCTGCTTGGACAGCGCGCAGTTGCCGCCCTGGGCCACCGCCAGATCGACGATTACCGCTCCCGCCTTCATCCCCCGCACCATGTCCTCGCTGATCAGCATGGGGGCCTTCTTGCCCGGCACCAGGGCGGTGGTCACCGCCACGTCCGCTTCCGCCAGGCGACGCTTGACGATCTCCCGCTGCTTGGTCAGAAAATCCTCGGTCATTTGCTTGGCGTACCCGCCCTCGCCTTCGCCGGTCTCTTCCATGGGCAGCTCGATGAACTTGGCCCCCAGGGATTCCACCTGCTCCTTCACCGCCGGCCGAATGTCCGAGACCTCCACCGTCGCGCCCAGGCGCTTGGCGGTGGCGATGGCCTGGAGGCCGGCGACGCCGGCGCCCATCACCACCACCCGGGCCGGCGGAATGGTGCCGGCGGCGGTCATCAGCAGCGGGAAGTATTGGGGCAGCCGATAGGCCGCCAGCAGCACCGCTTTATAACCGGCGATGCTCGCCTGGGAGGACAGCGCGTCCATGCTCTGGGCCCGGCTGATGCGCGGCACCAGCTCCATGGACAAGGAAGTGACCTTGCCCGCGGCCAGCTGGCGGACGGCGTCGAGATTGTCGAAGGGTGAAAGCAGCCCGATGAGCAGCGCTCCTTCGCGCAGCCGGCCGATTTCCTCGGCGTCGGGGCATTGCACTTTGAGCACCAGATCCGCCTCCGCCCAGGCCGCTGCCGGGTCGGTGGCGATAAGGGCACCGGCGGTGCCGTAAGCCTCATCGGAAAAGCTGGCCGCCGTGCCGGCTCCGGCTTCGACGGTAATCTCCAGCCCGTCGCCGACGAGATGCTTCACCGTTTCGGGGGTGGCGGCCACGCGGGTCTCCCCGGCGCGCCTCTCCTTTGGTACGAAGACTTTGACCATGGGATTTGGATCCGTCCGTTCGGTGATGGAAAGAAGCAGACGATTCAGAGCTTTGGAAGTCGCAGGCATCCTATCCAGCCTCGGAATGGGATGCAAGGCGACTGCAACCCTGGACGCTGTGATCCGTTCAGAATGCAGCCCGGCGACAATGCGAAGGGGTAGGTTAGACTGAGCTCGCAGATTTTCCCCACCCGCCAGTGACGACTGCCGGTGACGATTGCCGAGGAGGCCTCATGACCCCACGCTCCATGACCCAGCGTTCCGATTCCATCCGCTCCGCCGCCAAGATTTGGGCAGCGCTGCCGATCCTGGCTCTGGCTCTGTTGCTCTTGCTCGCGGCGGCCTGTGGCGGGACGCCGGAGGGTGGAGAGGACGGCGCGGAGGCGGCGCCGGAAACCCGCTTCCTGAGCCTCGGCACGGCGCCTCCGGGAGGCGCCTTCTTCGTCGTCGGTAGCGCCCTGGCGGAGGTTCTCGATCGCCACCACCGGGAGGACGGCTGGCGGGTGACGGCGGAGGCCACCAAGGGCTCCCAGGAGAATATTCGCCGCCTGGCCCAGGGGCAGCTCGACCTGGCCCTCTCCAACGCCGCCATCACCTACTTCGCCGTCCGCGGCGAGGGCGGCTGGGATCGCGCCTATCCCATGCGCTCGGTGGTCACCCTGGCACCCAACGTCGCCCTCTTCATCGCTCCGGAGGGCTCCGGCGTCCGGAGCATTCAGGATCTGCGGGGCAAGCGCGTGGTGGTGGGCCCCGCCGGCGCCGGCTTTGAGTATTTCATCCGGCCGCTGCTGGAGGCCCACGGCGTCACCTACGACGACTTCACCCCCTTGAACGCGCCGCAGTCGGCGGCGGTGGACATGCTCGCCGACGGCTCCGCGGCGGCGGCCTTCCTCGGCGGCGCGGTGCCGACACCGTCCATCGAGCAGGCCACCACCACCCAGGACATCACCTTCGTGCCCTTAGATCCGGCGGTACGGGAGCAGCTCATCGCCGACTATCCCTTCTTCCGGCCGGCGGTGATCCCGGCGGGTACCTACGCCGGCTTGGACGAGGATTACCAGGGGCTGGACGTGGGCTCCATGCACGTCATCGTCGCTGAATCCGCTCCCGAAGAATGGGTCTACCAGGTCACCCGCACCCTCTACGACCAGCGGGCAGAGGTGGCGGAGCGCCATCCCGCCGGCCGCGCCATCAACCCCAACAACGCGGTGCGGGACACCGGCACCCCCTTCCACCCCGGCGCCGAGCGCTACTATCGCGAAGCGGGGCTGTGGCCGACCGACGAGGGAGCCGAGGAGGGGATGGGCGAAGCTGAAAGCCCCGAAGCTGATAGCTCTCAGACTGGGAATCCGCGAGAAAGCGGCTCGCAGGAAGGCTCCTCCTGATCGCTCCCCGGACCGCCGTCGAGCTCCACGCCAAGCCATGACCACATCGAGCCCAGCGGCGGACGAGGGGGCTTCTCAGCCCCACGATCCTCATCCCGAGCCTTCCAAGCCCCAGACTCCAGAGGCTCGGACTCCAAAAGCCGGCGGTGGCGGCTCATGGGCGGCCTTCGGCCAGCGGCTGATCCTGGCGCTCTCGGTGGTGCTCTGCGTCTTCACCGTCGCCGAGGTCAACTACCCGCACCTGACTCCCCACGGCCAGCTGGCCATCTTCACCGGCATCGGGCTGGTGCTCTGCTTCCTGCGGGTGCCCGCATCGAAGAAGCTGGCCCAAGAAGGCAGCTCCGCCGCCCGGCTGCTGCGCTGGCTCGACCGCTTCCTGGCAGCGGCCTCGGCGGTGGTGTGCGGCTACGTGGTGGTGCAAAGCGAGCCCCTGTTCCGCAGCCTGTGGTCCGGCGGCATCGACCTGGGCAACCGGGCCGGACTGGAGACCGGTCTCGACTACGCCGTGGGTGCCGCGGGCCTGGTGCTGGTGCTCGAGGCCACCCGCCGCACCATCGGCATGGCGCTGCCCATCCTGGCGCTGCTCTTCCTCGCCTACGCCGTTCTCGGTCCGGATCTGCCCTCGTGGCTCTTCCCCCACCGCGGCTACGAGCCGGGGCGCATCGTCGCCCAGACCTTCCTCCACAGCCAGGGGGTCTTCGGCACCGCCCTGCGGGTGATGTTCACCTACGTCTTTCTCTTCGTGCTCTTCGGAGCTCTGCTCGAGGTCACCGGCGCTACCGCCTTCATTCTGCGCTTCGCCCGGCGAGTCTTCCGCCGCAGCCCCGGCGGCGCCGCCAAGGTGGCGGTGCTCTCCAGCGGGCTGATGGGGTCCCTCTCCGGCAGCGCCGTGGCCAATACCGCCACCACCGGCACTTTCACCATCCCCATGATGCGCAGCTCGGGCCTCAAGCCCCACGTTGCCGGCGGCGTCGAGGCGGCGGCGAGCTCCGGCGGTGCTCTGGTGCCTCCGGTGATGGGTGCCGGCGCCTACATGATGCTGGAGATCGTCACCCCGCCGGTGACCTACCTGGAGATCATCCGAGCGGCGCTGATTCCGGCGGTGCTCTACTATCTGAGCCTCTTCCTCATCGTTCACTTCCGCTCCCGGCGAGTCGGGGAGAGGGCGGATTCGGAGGTCAGCCTGCCGTCCGCTCCGGCTTTCGGCGGCGTGGTCTTCGGCGGCGCCTTCCTGGCCCTCATCGCCTTTCTGCTGCTGGGCTACACGCCCTTCCGCGCCGTCACCCTGGCGCTGGTGGCCATCGTCGTCCTGGCCCTCTGCCACGCCAGCACCCGCCTGCGGCCCGGGGATCTGGTGGCGGCCCTGGGCAAGACGGCCAAGGACATGTTGCCCCTCATCGCCGCCGCCGCCTGCGTCGGCATCATCCTCGGGGTGGTCACCCTCACCGGCGTCGGCACCCGCCTGCCCGCCGCCATCCTGCCCCTGGCTCAAGAGAGCCTGCTACTGGCCCTGGGGGCGATCATGATCTCCTCCATCGTCCTCGGCATGGGGCTGCCGTCGGCGGTGTGCTATCTGCTGCTGGCCACTCTCATCGGGCCGGTGCTGGGGCGGTTGGGGGTGGTGCCCCTGGCGGCGCATCTATTCATTTTCTATTTCGGCATGATGTCCATGGTGACGCCGCCGGTGGCCCTCGCCGGCTACACCGCCGCATCCATCGCCGGCTCGGGCATCTTGCGCACCTCCTTCGCCGCTTTCCGCTTCGCCCTGGTGGGCTTCACCCTGCCCTATATGTTCGTGTTGCGCCCCCAGCTGCTGATGCTCGAATCCAGCGGCGAGCCCGCCTCGGTGTGGACCATCGCTCCGGCGGTGCTCCTCGCCGTGCTCGGTATTCTGCCCTTCGCCGCGGGCATCGCCGGCTACTTCCTGCATCGCCTGAGCGCCGTCCAGCGCGGGCTTTTGCTCGTCGCCAGCGCTCTGCTGCTGATCCCCGGCCCGGAGTTCGTCCTGGCGGGCATCGCGGTGCCGACGCTGGCGATCCTGGGGCTCGTTCTGCTGATCGTTGTGACAACCTGGAATTGGCGCCAAACTCAGAGTGACGGAAGCTATGATCGTGGATAGAACTGCAAGAGGATCGAGGAAATGGCCAATACCGTAGAAGAGGAAGTCGCCGGACTCACCGTCGTCATCGACCGGGAGAGCTGCATCGGATCCGGAGCCTGTGTGCGGGTCGCTCCGGAGGTGCTGGAGCTGGACGACGAGGATGTCGTCGCCTTCACCGAGGACTTGGAGGATCAGGAAGTCGAGCGCGACCAGATCGTCGAGGCCTGCCAAGTCTGCCCGGTGGACGCCCTCACCGTGCTCGACGAATCCGGCGATCAGTTGGTCCCCTGATCCAATAAAAAACGATCAGCACCCCCGCTCCGGATTCCCCGTCGAGAAAAGGTTCTCCAGGGCGGGAGGTGCTGATCAACTGTTGGGCTCAGCGACCGGCGCGGGAGCGCTGGCCGCCGAGCTTCGAGACTTTTATGGGCAGGTGGCGAAGGCGCGGGTGTCCTGGATCGGCTGGAACGCCGTGCGCACCGGATTCTGGTAGACCATCACCTGGCCGGTGACGGTGTCTTCCACCGTCAGAGTGACCTCGACGTTGGTCAGGCCACCGGCGAAGACCCAGTAGAAGTCATTGACCGGGCAGCCGTCCAGGACCTTCACCACGACCTCGACGTTGGACGCGACGAAGAACCAGAAATAGCCGGTGTCGTCGGTCAGCGGAATGGCGCGCCCGGCACCGCTCTCACCGTCGGGAGTGCGCCAGGTGGTGCGCACCCGGAAGCGGCCCTCGTTGAGACACAGGTCGGTGGCATTGGCGTCGCAAGGCTGACCGTCGGAGTCGTCGTCGAGAATCTGGACGGTGGCGGTCGACGGTTCGCCGACGGTGGCACCGCCGATGGGATTGCTCAAGGAGACGGTGAACGATTCGTTGCCCTCGCCCAGCACGTCGTCGATCATCGGCACGCCAAAGCTCTTGGGACCGTCCTCCCCGTCGAGCCAGGTGAGGGTACCGCTGGTCTGGTCGTAGTCGGCCCCCTCCAGAGCGGTACCGTCGGCGGTGGCGTAGTCGATGGAGACGTCACCGTCCGAGCCACCGCTACGGGTGAGGGTGATCATCGCCTGCTGGGAGCTCTCCACCACGTTGTAGGACGTCGAGGTGAAGGCGATACTGCCCATGGCGTCCTCGTCCTCGACCACCACCAAGCCGCTCATCCCTTCCCCGCCGGGGCCACCGTGGACCTCGCAATGGTAGGGAAAGGAACCGGGCGTGTTGAAGGTGAAGGAAAAAGTCCAGGGCGCCGGTGAGGGATCACCGCTGCGGAAGCTACCGTCGTCGGCGTTGACATTGTGAGTCCCCTGGACGTTGGTCCAGGTGACGGTGTCGCCGGGATTGATCACCACCATGGGCGGATTGAACAGATTGCTGGAAACGTTGATCTCTACATCCGCGGCCTGGGCGTCGGCGGCGACGAGAAGCGAGCTGAACAGCAGCGCAAAGCTGCACAATAGTCTGGAACCAATCGATCTCGGGTCAAAACGCATGGGATTCTCCTAGTCGTTACGGTCTGCCGACGCCGTCTTACGATGCCGGAGCCGGGGGCGTCCCGAGACTCTCGGGCGCAGCCTGCCGAACTAGGAGCAAGCCCTGTTCCACATGGCCAAGTCCCTTGTTTCAGCACCTCCAGCCGATCGACAGATTCCCCATGGGGCCGCGGAGAGGCAGCTTTTACAATTCTCCCGGGGCAAAACTGCAAGCCGCCGATGGTACACTCTCGCCTCGCCCGCCCGGAGCCTTCCTCCCCGCATCGCGCTACCATTCGCCAGACCCCGACGGCTTACGGACAGCGGCCGAGCCAATGCCCGGATCCAATGCCCGGAGCCAGCGGCCTGAATCAGCACGGAGAAGAATGCAGTGATCGATCTAGGAATTCGCCGCGAGGACAAGAACGAGTGGGAACGGCGCACGCCCCTCGGCCCCCTACACGTCGAAGAGCTGGTGCGCGAGCGCGGACTGACGGTAGCGGTACAGCCGGCGCCGCGGCGCATCTACAGCGACGAGGAATATCGCCGTGCCGGAGCGCTGGTGCAGGAAGACCTCAGCGATTGCCGCATCATTTTGGGGGTCAAGGAGATCCCGGAGGAGCT